>JAHFUF010000382.1 GCA_023265235.1 Blastocatellia bacterium | reverse complement strand
TATTAGAGACAAAGTAAAGAACTTAAATAGTCCTAGTGGTGAAAGCTCTTTGTGGGAAATGAACTTCTATGGTTCTCACCTGGCAATTATTGATATGCCGTGGAAAGTGGAAGGGGTAAATCAAAAGGCTTTACTCCTTATTAACATAAGAGAAGCTAGTAATATATACGGTGACTTTTCAGGAGAAAAGCAAAGATTTGTTTATGCTTTGATACGCTTTCCTAGGTTTCCAGAGAAGCCTTATCATCCAGACACAAATCCCTTTCATTGGGGAGCTTGCTCTATAGCAACAGAAGCTCTACCAGGTGGAGGGGTAATATTTAATAGCGTGGCTCGTGCTAGTGCTGGGATAGATAGCTTTGAGATTAATAAAACAGCCACTACTAGCAGCAAAACCACTATGACGTTTCGTGTTATTGCACCAGATTTAGGTTACTATGAAGATTACGGGATTAATTATAGTAAGGCCGGAAATGGACAGGTGAGGCTACCCAAGTCTGCTACCATCACAGTAGAAATGAAGCAAGTAGAGCCTAGTATTCCTGTTGCTCAATTTAGATTAGGCAGCGTTGTGTTTACTGATGGAATAAATGGCTCTATGGCTACAGATACCACATTCTCCAACCTATTTAGTATTACTGATGTTCCAGACATCCCAGAGTTTGGGCTAAGTAATTTTAGGTAAACTAACCTAAATTAAATTAAACTGCACTAACCTAAACTAGTACCTAGTAGCCAACAAGTTAACAAGTCAATAGTTTAATTGTTGGCTACTAGATTGTTGGCTATTAATCTGAGTCAACCAGCTAAACCAGCTAAACCAGCTAAACCAGCTAAACCAGCTAAACCAGCTAAAATAATAATAAGGCTTTTCAGGCTACTAGCTCAGACTATTAGTTATGTTTATTATCCGACGTTAATAATATTAATTTAATTTATTTACTATAAAAATATCAAGTATTATATCATTAATAATTTGCATTTATGAATTATAGCAAATATAATATCTAGATCAATATTCTTTAAGTTCTCTAAGTGTATTGTGAATGGGAGGAAAAACTATGGCACGACTTACTGGTAAACTGCTTAATAATCAAAATAAGGATAATCAGAACAATTACAACTATCAAAATAACCCTAACAATGAAAACAATCAAAACAAGGATAAGCTGTTAAATCTACCGTTAAACCTAGTACTAGCTTTGATTTCTGGTGATGAGATTAAATCTAGAAATATCCTATCCTTAGGACAAGCGGGTCAAGCAGGGCAAATAGACATAGAAGCCCAAGAGAAAAAACTTTTAGAGTTAATCGTGCTTAGTTGGGAAAACCTTGGTGATGATAAGGCAATAAATGAGCGGATAGCCCATCTACTCTCAGAAATAACTGGCAGAAAAAAAGTCATTGCTTACCTTGCCCTTACTCATATGACACTAAAGCTTGGTAATAAAGATTTGGCTAGACAATATATTAATGCTGCAACGCTACGAGATGATAATGTAAATAAAGATTTAACTGATCTAGTAAAATTACTTTCATTTAATGTTGATATAGAAATAGGTGGTTGTACTAAAGTTAATATTGATAACCTAATTGATTTTAAGAGCAGTAATATTTTGATTCAAGCTTATGCTAATTATTTAATAGGATGTTTAAGACGCTATAGCTCATTCTCAGAAAAAGTATCACAACAACATTTAGCTTTAGCAATTGAAACCTTTACTGAGCTAAAGATAGTTTATCTATTAGCTTTAAGCCAAATAGAACTAGCCCAATGTGGTATAGATTTAGATCAGTCCAGGAGGTTATTAGCTAATGCTAATGGAGTTTTAGAGAGCTTAGGGAAACGTAGAGAAGCCAGTTATTGCCGTTTACTAGAGCATAGATTTACTGATGTTATTAGAGAAGGGTTTAGGATTGGGCAGCTAGTTTATGTTAGCGATGTGATGGCACAACTAAAAGAGGAAATATTAAGGGCAAGTAGCTGTGATTATCCAGTATTGATTACTGGCCCCAGTGGAGCAGGAAAAGAGCCTATTGCTCATGCTATCCAACAGTATAGTGACCGGGCTAAAAAACCATTTGTGATTGTTAACTGTAGAGCAATTGCAGAAAACCTAATAGATAGTGAAATATTTGGTTGTGTAAAAGGAGCATTTACTGGGGCAGACAAGGACAAACTAGGTTATGTTGGAGCAAGTGAAGGCGGGACACTATTTCTAGATGAAATAGCAGAATTAAAACGTGACTTACAAGCAAAGCTATTTCGTTTGATTGACAATTTGGAATACAACCCCGTTGGTAGTGCCATAACAAAAAAAGCTAATGTGAGAATAATAGCTGCTACTAATCAAAGGGTAGAAGAGTTGGCGGAACTAGATAGAAAGGGGATTGAATCTCCTATAAGACACGAGCTAATTAACCGCTTTACTCTTAGCATTAAAGTACCAGCGTTATCTGAGCGTAGAGAAGACATTTTACCTATTGCTCAGGAAATACTAAGGCGAGAGAACGCTAGTGATTTAAGTCTGGCAAAAGAAGCAAAAGAATATCTAGAAAGCAGAATGTACTCTTCTAATGTTAGGGAGCTACGAGACTTATTAAGAAAAGCTATTACTATTACCAGACAGCCCAAACAACAAGGCAGTAAATTAATTAGTAAAGAGATGTTGAAGGGAGAAGGCGAGCAAGAGCTAGCAAATAGAGAAGGATTTAATGTTTTTTGTCCAACATATCAGTATAAAGATGCAATGGAGTTTATGGGACGAGAATTACTAGTAAACTTACTAAAAGAATCAGGAAGTGACACACAGCTAGCAATGGAATTATCAGGGCTACCTAAGTCTACTTTTTATCGTTTGATGAAAACCTCTGGGTTAATTAAGTAATAGAGGGTTTGAGGTCACAAATTGCAACCTCAAAAATGAAACAAGAGCTTTAAGGTCACAGACTGCGACCTTAAAGATGAAACAAGAGGGTTTGAGGTCACAAATTGGTACCTTAAAAGTGAGATAATAGGGTTTGAGGTCGCAGATTGCGACCTTAAAGGTGAAACGGTGAGTTCTAGGGGCGTAGATCGGTATCTTAAAGGCGAGATAGCGAGTTCTAAGGTACCAATTTGGTACCTTAAAGATGAAACAAGAGGATTTGAGGTACCAAATTGGTACCTCAAAGATGAAACAAGAGTTCTAAGGTCGCAGATTGCGACCTTAAAGGTGAAACAAGAGCTTTGAGGTCACAAATTGCGACCTTAAAGATTGAAATAGAAAGTTCTAAGGTCGCAATCTGCGACCTTAAAGATAAACAAGGATAAAATAATATGGGAAAAAAATCAGATAAGTATATTGGTAAAGACAAACAGCAATTATTAGGCTCACTGGAGCAAGTTGAGCAGCACATCCACTTAATACGCGGACAAAAAGTGATGCTTGATTCTGATTTGGCAGAACTCTACGAAATAAAAACTAAAAGACTTAACGAGCAAATAAAACGTAACCCTGATCGTTTCCCAGAAGATTTTATGTTTCAATTAAATCATATGGAATACGATGCTCTAAGGTCACAGTTTGTGACCTTAGAAACTGGACGTGGAAAACATGCCAAATATTTACCCTATGTATTCACAGAACAAGGTGTAGCAATGCTTTCTAGTGTTATTAATAGTGAAAAGGCAATCCAATTAAATATTGCTATTATGCGAACATTTGTTAAGTTGCGTCACTTTCTCATTAATAGCCAAAGTAATCAAAATAGCCAAAATAACCAAAGTAACCAAGAATTAGCTAGAAAAGCAGAATCGCTAATAGAAGAGGGAAATAGCCAATTAAAAAAGCCTATACAAGAGCCTAAAAAGATGTTGGCAGAAAAATCAAACAAGCAAGAACTAGCAAAGAATGACGGGTTTGAGATTTTTTGCCCTACGTATCAGTACAAGGATGCAATGGAGGCTATGGAACGAGAGTTGCTGATAAAGGTACTAAGAGAATCAGGAAATGATGCTCAAAAGGCAATGGAACTATCAGGGATACCTAGGTCTACTTTTTATCGCTTGATGAAAAGTCATAATCTAAAAGTAGTAGGTCTATTAACACTTGTTAATCCATAAGTAGTAACACTCACTTGTTGATTCATAAATAGTAGGACTTGTTAGTCCATAAGCAATATTTGTTAATCTGTAAGAAGCACTTGTTGATCTGTAATCTGTAAATACTAGCTATTAATTGATTTAATTAGCTACCCTATAAACTAAATAAACAAAACAGCTAAATCAGGGGGAAATCATGAAAGATAAGGTAGAAATCAATAGTAATACTAATAGTAATGCCAGTACTAATATAAACAGTAGTATAAATAGTAGTACCAATAATATAAGCAGTAATATAAGAAATAGTAGTAGAAGGAAATCAGATGCATATTTTAATAAAGAGAGATTTGATAAATTTTTAACACAATTGACAGAGTTTAATGTGGCAGATGTAATCTTTTCTGTAGGAAGAATGCCAGATTGTCGTACTGGTAATAGGTTAGTAGAGTACAAAATAGAAAAGGTGCTTACTGCTAGTGACACATATGCCATTGCCAACATTTTACTATCAGAAAAAGATGTTGATTGGGCTGACTTTGACTCAAAAGAAGTAAGCTATCAGATAGAAGGTGTTGCTCGCTTTAGGGCTAGTATCTACAAGGTAACAGGGAAGTTACGAATAGTAATGAGAATTATTCCTAATAAATTACGTTCATTTCAAGAGCTTAATTTATCAGAAGAAGTAGAGAAAATAGCATATTCAAGGGCAGGACTAATATTAATTAGTGGCAAGAATAGACAAGGGAAATCTACTACTATTGCAGCACTAATAGAGAAAATAAATAAAACTCGTTCAGGACATATTATTACCCTAGAAAACCCAATAGAATATATCCATCAAGAAAGCTTGTGTTTAATTTCCCAAAGGGAAGTAGATGAGGATATAAAAGACTATCAAAGTGCAGTACGTTCTGCTTTACGCCAAAGTGCTGATGTAATAATGATAGGAGAAATTCGTGATGGAGAAACCTTTGAAGCTGCGTTAAACGTGGCTGAAACAGGACAACTAGTAATATCAAGTATTCATACAGATGATGTACAAACAACATTTCAAAGAATAATAAATTATTATCCACCACAAGAAAGAGCATCAATTTGTAGTCGTTTAAGTCATACATTACAAACAATAGTCACACAGAGATTATTACCAATGAACAAAGAGAAAGACAGTGATGCTATGTATGATTTAATACCAGCACTAGAGATTTTCCATATGACAGCAGGGATAAAGAAACTTATTGCTGATCAAGAAAAGCTACCTGATATAGTCTCCTATATTGAGGAAAATGGTAAGGATGATGGTATGCAAAGCTTTGATATGCATATAGGACAACTCTACAAAAGGGGGTTGATTGATAAGGACACAGTTAAAGCTAATGCTACTAATCCTGAAAAGGTTTTTAGAGAGGATATTTATCAAAAGAGATAGCTTTTAGCCAATCAAATAATCATGTGCTTTAGTGATTATTTGATTTAGGTCATAATACTTATATAGTACTTAGCTTAAGAGGCAAGAAGCTTATTCTTGCCTCTATTTTTCTGTC
>JAHFUF010000381.1 GCA_023265235.1 Blastocatellia bacterium | reverse complement strand
AGCTTGGTGTATCAATAGAAAAAGTACCAACTTCATCACTTAAACTTGATTCTGATTCAATTATCTTTGCAAAACCAGGAATTGGTCGGTAAAGCTCTATTTTGGGCATTACTAAAGTAATACTTAATATTAATAGAAAGCTCATGGTAATAATTATTGGTAATTGTAGTTCTAACCGCTTCTTAATCAGACTTATAGCTAAACCTATAGCCATTAGAAACAGGGCTATTACTGATAGATAGATCAAATTACTATAAACCTCTAACCTTTGATAAGCTAATAAGATTATTATTGAGCTAGCAATACAAACTAATAATAAAAGTAGCGATAACAGAATATGGATATTTTTTAGTAGCTTATCTTTATTAAACAAGCTAAATCTAAAATAATGACCAATTAGTATTGCTGCTGCTGGATAGAATCCTGCTAAATAGACGGCTCTTTTACCAATAGCTAAGCTATAAAAAACAAAAACAAAAATAAACCAAACCAATGTTAATAGAGGTAAAAAGGCTTTTAGTTGATCTTTTGAAAAACTAGCTTTTTCTTTTTGCCACCATTTTATCCAATAAATTATTGCTGGAATAATAAAAATTGACCAAGGTAGGGTTTCAGAAAAATAAACTCCTACATAGTAATATATTGCTCTTGCTCCAAGTTCATCAGTAACATAGCGTTTAACAGTCTCATTGATAATATTAACCTGGATAAATTCCCAACCATACCTCCAATACATCATTGTGTACCAGGATGCACCTATTACTAGAGTTAACAAATAACCTGTAGGGCTAAATAGTAGTTTTATTAAATTCCATCGCCTGACTAATAAAATAAAAAGGCCAATAATAGTCATAGGGACAACAACTGCTACTACTCCCTTGTCTAACATACCTAAACCCATAGAAACATAGGCTATTAACTTGTAGTATGTGTAACGTTTCCCCCCTCCTTCAAGCATTGCCCTAGCAAAATAGAGAATAGACAAAGAAAAAAATAGTGTTAAAAATATATCTCCAGCATATTGACGAGAATAAACCATAAACTTAAGCATTGTCGCTAGTACTAAAGCAGAATTTAGCCCTAAAGACTCATCACCAATAAGTTTACCTAAGGAGTAAGTTATGCAAATAATCAAAATAGCTGCAATAGCCATAGGAAAACGCTCAGCAAATTCCGACACCCCAAATGTGTAGTAAGAGCCAGTAATAATCCAAGTTGCTAGAGGAGGTTTCTTAAATCGAGGCTCGTAATTATATGTAGGAATAAGAAAGTTACCACTTTCTAAAACCTCTCTAGCAGGTTCTGCATAAAAGCCTTCGTTGCCATCCCAAAGGGAATTGCTCCCTAAATTAATAAAGAAGGGAAGGCAAAAAATTGAAATTAAAAGCATTATTTGCCATTTTTTTAAAATTTGTTCGCCAAACATCTGTTAAATAATAAATTGACTAGGAAATTAAAATTATTAGATTTGTACTAAAAGTTAACATATTTACTCAAGATTATTGATCTATCATCGCTGAACGAATGGGTTAAATAATCTGATTTAGGAGTCTGATAATTTATTGGTTTAGTAATTAATTTGCCAAAATTGGCAGTTCTAATTTGTGTCAATTTTGGCGATACTGCCAAAATTGTCAATTGTGCCAATTAAAATGAAAAAAATACTATTTTTCAAAAATAGACCTAATTACTTGATTTTATTGAAGAAACTGAAATTTTCTTGCGATTTTTTTATAAAATACTAATAAAACTTTGACAAACCAAAGCGGCTAACCGAGGTCTAATTAATGGCATAAGTCTTGCCTTGTGCTCTGGCATACCAAAAGTTATTGTTTTTAGGAGAGACATTTATGTTATGCCAATTTTGCCAAGTAACATTTTCTTTCTATCTTAAGTATTGCCGTCAATGTGGTAATAGATTAGTGAAAGAAATTTGTGTAAGAGCAAATACATCTCAAATGGTAAGTACAGTTAAAAGGGCTGATATTGGTAGAGCAGATAGGAAATATTCTACATCTCCAATGACTCAAGAAATAGGCAGACCTATAAATTCTGTTGCCGAAGTATTACAAAATATAATGGATGAATTTCCTTCTTTAGACACAGTAAAAATGTCTGAAGTTTTCCCTCAGCTTTATATTTATCAGCGAAAGATGTCTAGAACAGAGCAGATGAGACATACTTTACGAGAATTTGATATCTTAGAACTTCAGGAAATAGAACGTAGTAGCGGTATGTTATCAATGCCTGAGGATAATACATACAAAATGGTAACAACTAAAATTGCTATACCTACTATACCTAATAGCCCAGAAACAATAGAATTTAAACGTCATAGTGAGTATCTTGGCCAGACTTTGCCCTTTACTAGTTGCTCATCAGCTACAAATAGGGATATTAGGGATATAAATAAAACCAAATATGTTTTAGATAGCGATAGGTTACATTCAACTCGCTCATTACCAACACGCCTTTATTTACCAAACTCTGGTCAATTAATGAAAGCCGAGAGTCGTTTATCTAGCAATAGTTTAGCTGGAGCCTTTCGCCAAACATTAAGTAATATATGGATGAGAATGAGAGGGCTTGCCGAGAACCTATCAGTAAGTTTTTCTATAAACAAAAGCGCATAACTTAACGAGACAGAACAACTTCTTAAAACAATATATTTTGGGATATTTATGAACAGAAGAAAATTTGAGAGTTTATTAAAACTAGCAGTTGAAGAGGGTGTTACAGATGTAATTTTAGCAGTTGGCGAGCCTCCTATCTTTCGCTATCATAACTCGTTAATGGAAGTGAAATCAGAGTTTTTAGAAGCACATGATACAGAATTAATTGCTAGGTTATTACTTCAGTACCGCCTAGAAGATCCAACTACTTTTACTGCTATGGATATTACTTATGAAATAGCTGATGTTGGCAGGTTTCGTGCTAGTATTTTCAAACAACGAACACTTTTTCGTATTATCCTAAGAGTTATACCAATAGAAATAAGATCTTTTGCTGATCTTAACCTACCTTTAGACTTAATAAATATTGCAGAACTCCGGCGAGGTTTAGTCCTTGTTACAGGTGCTACAGGCCAAGGTAAATCAACCACACTTTCAGCTATTATTGAACATATTAACCGTACTCGCAAAGCACATATTATTACAATAGAAGACCCAATAGAATTTACTTACCAAAAAGCGAGAGGATTAATTACACAAAGAGAAGTTAGTGAAGATATTCCAGATTATAAAACTGCATTAAAACAAGCCTTACGTCAAAGCCCTGATGTAATAATGGCCGCAGAGGTTCGTGACGCAGAAACCTTTGAGGCCGTATTAACTGCTGCTGAAACAGGACATTTAACTTTAAGTGCTATTCATACTACAGATGCGCAGAGAACTTTTACTCGTATTTTAGGATTTTATCCTCAACAAGAAAGACAGTCTTTACGCGAAAGATTAGCTAGTAATCTAGTCGCAATTATTAGCCTAAGATTATTAATGAAAAAAGATGGTGAAGGAAGAATCCCTGTAGTAGAAATGTTAAGAATGAATGGAGTTATTGCTGAATGTTTACGAAATCATGATCGAATACAGGAAATTCATAGCCATATGGAGAGAGGGCGAGATTATTATGGAATGCGCACATTTGATCAAGATATAGTGACACTTTATGAAAAAGGTGTAATAGATAAAAGTACTGCTTTACTTGCTGCTACTCACCCTACTGGTGTTGAAAGAGCAATTGCCTTTAATGGTCAATAAAAGTAATAAAAACAAAAGTGGCTGAAAATAAAACCCGCAAAGCAAAATGCTTTGGGGGTTTTTGTGTTTAAGAAGGGTTGTTTGATTAGAAAAAGCTGTTAGCTTTTTGGTTCTGTATAAACTTTACGGTATTGAATTACTAGCTTAGCATCATCCCTTTTCCCATCGCCATCAACATCAACATGAATTTCTACCTTACGTTTTTTCCCTTCTTTACGTGTATTATTAGGAGCATATCCAATACTATATTGACTACGTAGTAGAGCAGAAATAGATCTTAATGTAGTAGGTATTTCACCTTCAAAAGTAACAGGGAAAAATCTTCCTCCTGATAACCTAGAAAAAGAACCTAGTTGATTAGCTGCTTGATAAAAGCCTAGTCTTTGCTCATCAGACATTCTTGATTCATAAAGCTTAAAAAAGAGGTTTCCAATACCAATAGTATAAATTGGTACACCAGCATTCTCGACTAGTTTTAATGTTTTATCATAGGTGAGCTTACTAAAAGTATCAAACCCAGAACTAATTAATAGAACTGCTACGCGTCCAGGAACTTCTTCAATACCAGCATAATCAACCTTATCAACTTTGCCGCCTTTAAGAACAAAATTAAGCGCGTCATAAAGATTACTATCATTAAGGGCTGGTGTATTACGGGATAGCAGGTTAATAGAAGCTGCTAATTGACCTTGGCTATCTGTAAAATCATTAAGTACTGCTGGATGAGCATCATAGGCTACAATAGCTATTTGATCTTTAGGTTGAACAAAACTTGTAACAAACTGTCCAGCAGGATTAATTATTTCATTCCTAATAACACTAATCTGGCGACTATATTCAAGTAAAAGGACTAGAGTAATAGGTGCTTCAATAGCAGAAAAATTAGAAACCTCTTGTTTTACACCATCCTCATATATAGCAAAATTACCGGGTTTAAGCCCTTGGTATATGCCACCACTTTTTTTATCTGTTACTGTTACTTCAATATTAGTTAAAGAGGTTTCGATCTTGATAGCTTCGCCTTTTTTATCAATGATCTCTTCTTGTTGATCTTTTTTCTTGTCACTAGGGCGAACTTTACCTGACTGAGCTTTGCTAGCAGGGATTAGTAGATTAATTGAGACAAACAAAAGGATAATAAGGCCAAGAATAAATTTTTTATGCATAAGTAAATCCTTAAACTATTGAAACTTGTGCTCAAGTTTTTTGATTTTAACATAAACTACCCAACACAAAAGCCAACCATATGATAGAAACGCTTTATATAGAAACGCTTTATGAAGATGAAAACTTTATTGCTGTTAATAAACCTATTGGAATTAATACTATTCTTGGTCGCGATAATCAAGTAGAACAAGCCCACGAGCAGGTTTTAGTAAAAATAGTTGAACAGCTTTTAGGAAAAAAACTCTATGTTGTACATCGCTTAGATAAACAAGTAAGTGGTGTGGTTGTATTTGCCAAAAATACTATTAGCCATAAATACTTAAACGATCAATTCTCTACTAGCAAAGTTTCTAAAGAGTATTTAGCTTTAGTACATGGGCTAGTGAATATGGATAAAGGCATAATAAATAAACCTATTAGGGAATATGGATCAGGGCGAATGGGAATAGATTACAAACAAGGTAAAACTAGTCTTACTCATTATCAAGTTAAGAGCAAAACAGGGAACTATACTTTAGTTAATGCCTATCCAAAAACTGGACGACGGCATCAAATCAGGGTACACCTCTATAGTATTGGCCATTCTATTGTTGGCGATTTACAGTATGGTGATAGAACACAAGCTCTTAAGTTTCCTAGATTAATGTTACATTCTGAGAAAATTACCTTTCTTAGCCCAACAGGACAAGAAATAACTATAGTGT
>JAHFUF010000380.1:5069-5631 GCA_023265235.1 Blastocatellia bacterium | reverse complement strand
AACAAACAGGGGCTTCTTCCTCAAGCGCAACAACCCCTTTCCATATTGTAGTTATTCCTCGTCAAGTTGGAGCAACAAAGCTAGACGCTAAAAATATATTTGTTAGATTTGAATAATTAATGAAGATAAATTTTAGTAAGAAACGAGACAGTAAAAACTGTCTCGTTTTTATTTTAAACTCACGGTTTGCTCATTATCTAAAACCAGCATAAGTAAGTAAATATTTTTTGTCTCATACTCTATAAAAACATCGCTTGATTTCAATATTGAATAATCTACAATAAAGCTGCCAGTATGCTTATCTGTTAATCCTAATAATATGGATTTCAAAAAACCTGATAATATGGAGACCATTATGCTACTAACCAAAATTGGCGAACGCCGCCAAGTACATATACCCAAACCCATTTTTGATGAAATGAACTTGAAAGCCGGTGAGTTTATGGAAGTCTTCCGTTTAAGTGATGATGAACTGGTTTTCAAAAAGAAAAGGATAGTGGATGTTCCCAAAGAAAACAAAATAGAACGAGGCGTTTTACCTCCTGCTCCTTCCTATGAAGAA
>JAHFUF010000380.1:0-5059 GCA_023265235.1 Blastocatellia bacterium | reverse complement strand
CTATGGAAGGCAACGCAACTGACGACAGCGAAGATATTGATGTTGCTAAAATCAAAGCTTCACGAACCAGAAAAGAACTTATTATTTCCTTTGACGAGTAAAAACCTATGTTGTATCTCTTAGACACAAATCATTGCTCTTATATAATGAATGGGATCAATAAAAACCCGCAATACCGAAAACCACACGAAACCAAGACATTAGCAAAATTTCATAGTGCTACTTCTGATATATTATATATGTGTGAAGTAAGTATTAGTGAAATTATTTATGGTGCTGAAACTGCACCAAATGTTACTAGTATTTACCAGCGTTTCAATCAGTTAAAAACTTTGCTCCCATGTTTAACAGTAACAAGTGATTGCTGGGAATTACATGGAAAAACAAAAGGGGAAATGGCAAATAGTGGTAAAAAGATGGAAGATTTTGACCTTATGATTGCCTGTATTGCTAAAAAGTATGGTTGTATTGTTGTTACCAATGATGGTAATTTTAGCAATCTTCCATCAGGTTTTGTTAATGTAGAAAATTGGGCGGTCTAATAAAAATAGTTCAATAATCTAAGAATTAATAACGCAAACTAGGGTTAAACCTCTGGGTAATCAAAAGGATGATTGGCTAGTACTGCTCGCATATTAATTTGACCTAATAGAGCTTCTAAAAAAGTGGCAAAAACATGCACTATTTTAGCAAAATCGTCTAATCCTCTGGTATACATAGCTTGGTAAGTCATTTTTTCAAAGTCATCCCAGTCTTTATACATTAAGTATTTTAATGAGCTATCACGAAATAGTGTGATTTGCTCATTAACTTCTACAAGTTTATTTTGGCTAGGCTCATGTCCAAATTTGCGAAAAGCACAAAGTAATCGCCAAATATCTAAACGAAGTCTTATAGATTGGTCTAACTTAGTTTGAAAAGAATTAAATATTTTTAGCCCATCAAACCCTTGCTCAAAAATTTGTACCAAACTAACAAGGGATTGTTGAAAACAATCCCTTAATAATCCATGAGAATTTTCTACCTTGGCATAAATTGGAGGGGCTTGAGTAAGTCCAACCAGTCCAACTAATTCACGGCCAAAAACTTTTTTTAAGTCCATTTGTAATGCGTAAATACAACCATCAATTAAATTAGCTACTTGTACGGGTAAATCTGCTATATGTAGCAGGGTTTTATCCATAAATTGGATTAATTGATAGGCTTCTATTTTGATCAAAGTAAAAATTGGTAGGCAGTTTTTTAGTGGTCTGTCTTGGCTTAAATCGCTAGAAACATAGTCAAGATATTTTAACAATCGAAAAAACTCAAGCAGGGTTTTTGTAATCTCTTGTCCTATTATTTCATTATCAATATTTTTTATTATAGTAGCTAAATTCTGGTTTTCGATTCTATCTATTGGTTTAAACTGATAATTCATCAACAAGTTAATGTGATAGCAACGTTTATTTTCTCTTAAAAGTAATTTGCCAATACTAGCAAAAGTTTGAAAATTAATATAAACAGTCCTAGCATTATCTGTCTTAATTAAACTATCTATTATATTACAAACATCTGAAAGAGTTTCTGTAAGTAAAGCTAAGGAATCTTCTGGGGTTGGTTGTAGTAGGAGAGTTTCAAAATTTTGTTCTGACCAATTTAGTTTTTGAAACAAACCTTCATAATATGAACTAAGTTTTTTTTCTAGCGAGCTATTTTCATTAACCAACTCATTAGCTAAAAAAATCAGTCTTAAAATAACATTACGAGAAATTTTTAGCTCTTCAACAAAATTTCTGCGAATAACTTCTTTTAGTTCTTGTTCTGAAAAAGAATGATTTTTTACTCCAAAAAAAGCCTCTAAAGCCTTAAGCCACATCTCTAGTTCAAACAAATGATGTGTTTTTTTTTCAGTCTCAACTATATTTAGCCAGTTTTGTAAAGAAGGATGAGTAGTTAGAGATGCAACAACTTGCCTAATACTATTCTCTTCGGTAGCAATACCGGCAAGTTCTTTTTGCATTTGATCCATAAAAAAATTAAGGCTCCAAGAAGTGAGTAAGACAGGTAAAAAATACTCTATTACTGGAGAAAAGACAATGTTTAGTTATGGCTAGAGTAGGCAGTATCTACTCTAGCCAAGCAAAGAAGCTATTTATTCTTTTTTGGTGGGACGGGTTCGTCTTCATCTCCTCCAATTTCGATCTTCACATCTGAGGAGAATTTTTTGTAATTTGTATAGCGAACTTCCATTCGCATATGAATAGAGTTACCAGGAAAATCTAAAACATCATCAGCAAAAGTGTAAGTAGGAAACCAATATTTACCATCAATATTTTCTCTATAGGTTTCAAACTTAGGAAAACGTTCATCACCTTCTGGTAAACCTTTACCATTAACTTTAACAATTTGTAGGTCTTGGTCATCAACCCAAATTCGCCCTAAAAATACTCTCTCTCCACCACGTTTATACTTAGGTACTGTTTTAGGTTTAACCTCAAAAACATAAGTATCTAGCTCGTCTATTTTTTCTTTCCCTATATAAGTAATTAGATATTTTGGCAATTCTTTGGTAGTTAAAGAAAAAGTTTGAATTTCTGCAACATCTTTAAGATCTGTAGGGCTAATCTCCAAACCTTTTAATGTAGATTGTGGAAAGCGCACAATTCGTTCTGTGTGTCTGCCACTATCATCAAAAGTAACGTCTGCAACTCGATAAAACTCTCCTGTAGGCCGATTATTAGGCCCAATGGTTTGAACACGAAATTCTTGACGATAAACATAAGAGTTTCGTGCTTCTTTAAAATCACTCTCTTTAGCTGCAAACTCTTTAATTATTCTATCAATATCTGGTGCTTGTTCACCAATACGTATTTGTCCATTAACCATCATAGATAAACCTATTAAGATTAATAAACTACAAGCCAAAATTAGACGAATCCAGGGTTTCTCCATAATTTTACTTACTCCATAAATTTTAGCTTAAATTGCTTGATTGCTTGGCTAGTTATAAGAATCAGATTTTATCATTCACTTATTAGATTTAATAGATGATCAATACTTTTCTCTAAGATGCTCACGTTCTTTCTTCTTGACGCTAAATGTTCTTAAGCTTACTATTGAGAAAATTTGTAATTCAAAAACAACCTTACAAAAACTGCGATAGGAGGAGCTATGCCAAACAAGCGTGACTATCAAGAGGGAGAAATCATCATAGAGGAAAAAACCCCAGATAATGCTACAACCCCTATAGAATCAACTACTAAACCTGCTGCTACAGAAAGTCGAAACACTGGTTTAGAAGGAATTACTTCTCAATTTAGGGAGTTAGCACAAAAAATTCCTGAGTCTATTGGTAAAGCAATTGAAAGTGCTCTTTCTGCTCGTGAGCATGTAGTTATGGTACGAGTTAACGACGAATCTTTAACTAAGCTAGATCATTTAGTTGAAGCAGGTATCTTCAGAAGCCGTTCAGAATCGGCTGCTTTCCTAATCAGTGAAGGGATTAAAGCCCAAGCTAGTTTGTTTGAACGTATTTCCAACAAAATTGAAGAAATTAACAAATTACGTTCAGAGCTTAAAAATATTGTTGGTCAAGAAGTAAAACGTAACGAGTAACTTAGCGAGTAAACTTCATTATTACTGGACTTAAACTATTTAGAAGAATTAGGAGGAATTTATTGTGACCCAAAGAATTTACAATTTTAGTGCTGGGCCAGGAGTGCTTCCCCTTCCTGTTTTAGAAGAAGCCCAGCGTAATCTAGTTAGTTTGCCTGGTGTAGGAATGTCAATATTAGAAATTAGCCATCGTTCTAAAACTTTTGACAAGGTTATTGAAGGCGCAGAGGCTAAAATCCGCAAATTGTTAAACTTATCAGATGATTTTTATGTTTTGTTTTTACAAGGTGGTGCTAGCCTACAATTTTCAATGGTGCCGATGAACCTGCTTTCTAAAGGTGGTAAAGCAGATTATGTAAATACAGGTGCTTGGTCAAAAGCTGCTATTAAAGAAGCAAAAAAAGTCGGTCAAATTAATGTTGCTGCTAGCACAGAAAGCGAAAACTTTGTTCGCATCCCTAAACAAAACGAGTTAAAGCTCGATGTAGAAGCAACTTATGTTCACACAACTTCTAATAACACTATTTTTGGCACAGAATGGCAATATGATCCAGAAGTAGGAACAGTACCGTTAGTTTGCGATGCTTCATCAGATATTTTTAGTCGTCCAATAGATATGTCTCGCTATGCAATGGTTTATGCTGGTGCACAAAAGAATATGGGGCCAGCCGGGGTCACTATGGTGGTTATACGCAAGGATTTGGTTAAGGATCCTGCCCCTGATATGCCTACAATGCTTGCTTACAAAACTCATACAGAAACTAAGTCTATGTATAACACTCCTCCTGTTTTTTCTGTTTATATAGTAGACCTAGTTTGCCAATGGATACTTGACTTGGGCGGGCTAGAAGCTATGCAAAAACTTAATCAAGAAAAAGCAAAAATACTCTATGACGCAATCGATGCAACAGACTTTTATAGAGGTCATGCACATGCCGACAGTCGTTCATTAATGAATATAACTTTCCGCTTACCTAATGAAGAATTAGAAAACCTATTTGTTAAACAATCTACAGCAGCAGAGCTAGACGGCCTAAAAGGGCATCGTTCTGTTGGTGGCCTACGAGCCTCTATTTATAATGCTTTTCCAAAAGATGGAGTAGAAGCCTTAGTTGAGTTTATGAAAGAATTTGAACGCAAGAATGGATAGTTTTTATTTCACAAGGGGACTAAAATAGTCCCCTTTTTAATTTACCCTTTTGTTTCTCTAGGATTAAACCCTAGTAACAAAATAAAAGCTATTAGTGCAGCAACCGCGCCAAAATAAAAAGTTGAGCTACTACCATATTTCTCCCAAAGTACACCACCAAAATAACTAGCAGGAATTCGAGTTAACCCTAGTGAAGCAGCAAATAGTCCTATTGCAGTAGCTCGGACTTCTGGAGTGGTTAAGTCAACAGCCATAGCCTTACCTACACCATCGGTTAAAGCAGGATAAATCCCATAAATTGCAAACAATATC
>JAHFUF010000379.1 GCA_023265235.1 Blastocatellia bacterium | reverse complement strand
CACAAAATAGAATAGAGCCAATAAAATACACAGGGATTCATACCTATGATGCAAATAGAAATGCTGATAAAGATATCAAAGATGCCATTGTTGAAGCTCAAAAGGCAAACAAACGGATTTTACTAGAAGTAGGAGGTAGCTGGTGTATTTGGTGTCGAATTATGGATGACTTCTTTGAGAAAGAATCAGAGTTAAAAGCTTTAAGAGATGAAAAATTTATCGTGGTAAAAATCAATTATAGCCCAGAAAATAATAACCAAGATGCCCTATCACATTATCCAACTATTACAGGTTATCCACATATCTTTGTACTTGATGAGAATGGCAAACTTTTGCACTCTCAAAACACAGAACAATTAGAATCTGGAAAAAGCTATGGCTTAGAGAAATTTTCAGGTTTTCTCAAAAAATGGTCATCTAATCAATAGTAGGGAGATTTTTAAGAGGTAAAAACCCTCTAACCTATTGATAATAAAAGCAAGAATTAAATGCAACTTAGGGTCAACCTATAAAAGCACCTAAGTTGTATTTAAATTTAACTCATTTTATGTCCCTAACCAGTTTTATTAATATTGATTCTAAAAGAGTTATTGTTTATCCAAAACTTCCACCGTATTGATAAATTAGCCATCATCCAAAATGGTTAAGCTTCTATCTTTAAAACAGAGCCATAACCTGTTTGTCTATCAAAAAAAAATAGCTGATAGGCACAAGGCTTATCAGCTAAATATTACTAACTATATAAAATCTAAGTTGTTCTATTATTTATTATTTATCCTTTAGAGCTTGTAGAAAATAATAGAGAGCAAACTTAAAGGATTGTTTGGGTTTAGTTGGATGTTTTTTAGGGTTTTGGTTGGATAGTTAAACCCAGTCATAAGGCCAGTATTCTAGAGAGCAATAGCGCAACGTAGAGATATATGCAGAAAGAAATTCTATTTCTGGTATTAATTCCTGTTGTGTTTTTGCATGTTTCTCATAGATAGACTTTATTGCTTCTTCTAAATCCCACTCCTCCATGGGGTCAAGATATTCCATTGGGTTATCAGTACTTAGTACAAAATCGTACTTTTCAAGAAAGCGCAACTGTTCTAGTTCTTGTAGGTATTCTATTTTATTTGTTGATTATTTGTTGATTATTTGTTGGTTAGAAAAGTGGTTACAAAATATTAGAAAATAAGCCTTCTAAATAAGCCGCTCAAAGCCTGTTCCAAAAGCACTAACAATGCGATTAATCATTGTTTGCCAATGTTTCTGTAAAGCACTAGGAAGCTTATTAGTTGCTGCTTTCATTTGGTGAACTAAATCAATAGCTCGTCGGTAAGTTATTTCCATTGTTGGTAAGTTAATGCCTATTTCCAAAGCTTTCTTTTGCTCTGGAGCACACCATTTGATAGTAGCTTTATCCAAAAACAACGGCGTAAGCTCACAATCTTGTATTTGTTGGTCAGACAAAGGTGCTGGGTAGTCTATTGTCCCAAACCTAAACTTTGGATGAGCCTTAAATGAATCAGCAATAAAACCTAAGGGCACGCCGTCTACCATTAACCCATAGCGGAATAACTTTCCCTCTATGAGCAAATACTTTTCTAGCTCCTCTACATCACTAGCAAAACTTTCTAATAATTTGCCAAATTTAGTATCAGATGCTTTATTTACTATGATTTTTGTTAAGGTTTTTAGGTACTCAGTAGGGTTGATTAGCCCATCTTTTACCCTTACGTTATTGATATTTAGAGTAGAGTATATTGCTAATAGATACCCTACTTGGTTTTGCAGCTCTTTTATCTGGTCTTCTTCTTGAACACAGATACCCTCATTCTTTAAGGAAAAAAGGAAATCTTTGTCAAAAGAATCATAAGTAGATAAAGATTTTACTTGTTGTGTTTTCATAATTCTCCTTTGTCTTTTGTGGAAAGCCACTACAAAGCAAATCTAGCCAAGGTAATATTTACTAAAGCCAAATAATCTTTACTTATTACGGTTGGGCTAAATTTACTTGTTATGGATCTAATTGGGTTTGAATTTAATTTTGGAAGGTAAAGAAACTCATATTAATCAATAATAAATGGTAAATGGAGCATTTCAGCAAGCTTTTCTACTCTTAAACCACAGCTTTCTATGGTTTTATCGTGTTTTCTACAAAACTCTTTGGCTTGCTCGATTATTTCTTCATTAGAGATTAATTTACAAGGGTAAGCATTAAGGTAATACCACATACGGCCAAATTCTTCTCTACTTCCAGCCGCATAATAGTCTCCATGACGAAACTTTCCTCGCCAAATTATCTTTCCAGGAAGAGGAAGGCGTGCGTTTACTACTTCCCACCCTTCTTTGATTAACTTGTGGTCAACCCCATAGCCTTCTTTAAGATTAAAATAGATGATATTTGAGTTTTTGTTTTCCATATTGCTACTCCCTAAAGTCCAGTAAATCAATTAGTTCTTGACATTCCTCTATAGAAAACTTACCTATGTGAGCTTCTTTTTGTTCTAGACCCATCAAGTTTTGTAGATACTCATAAGCTTCTGTCCTAGTCATTAAAGGGTTTTGCCCTTCAAACAACTTATCAAAAACCATGTGAGCTTTGATTCTACAATTCTGGGTTTGTTGATTAACAAACTTGCCTAGGTTTCTTGCTCTACTTTTTCCTATCATTAAGCTAAAACTTAATGGTGCTTGGCGACTGTAGAAAAAAATATTAGGTGTATTAGGTGGTGTTTCTGGAAAACAATTATTGATTCTATGCATAGTGCTATCTCCTTTGTTCTTAAAACCACTGATAGATAAAGCTTTTAGTTTTTAGTATCACAAAGCTGTTTTAACAAAAGTAAAAACTAGCTTGTCTTAATACTTAATTCTTTATTTACAGTGGTTTGATTTGTGGGTTTAATCGTTGGTGTTTTTGATTTGTGGTTTTATTTGGCTTACTAAATCTATTGAAAATAAATAAGATAGAGAGTTAAAGGCTAGAAACTCAAAGTATTAAAACAAAGTGATTTTTCTAACCATAACTAAAGATTTGCCGTTACCTAACTTTTTACTGGTTGCCTTAACACTTTTCAACCATTTGTTAAATTGTGTATAAAGTTTATTAGTGGGCGCAAGAACTGTTTCTGGTAAGGTGACAGTTAATGTTCCACTGGGATTAAGCAAGTAGTAGGCATGGTATATGCGCTCTATGTGTTGTGAGCTATGTTCTAGTGGATTCATTATTATTGTGTTGTAATTTTGTTGATGTTCAAGAAAATTATCTTTAATGGCTTCATAGTCTTGAACATGCAAAACCTCGTTAAAGTTTTCTTCTATCTCAGCAGGCGACCCTTCAGACAAAATTTCAGATAAGCTTTCAGATAAGCTTTCAGCATCGTTAACACCATTAATATCATTAGCAGTAATGACAAAGATATCTAGACTTAAAGGACTAGCTAGACTTAAAGGACTAGCAGGTTTATTTATAACAACTATTCTAGTGGCTACACCAGTAGAACGGTCGCTATCAAGAAAGCTTCCCTGTGGCAATCTCTCATTACTACCGCCAACAGATTCTAGCCAGTCACGAAAAGCTATAGCCTCTTTATCCATGCGGAAAAATGGGCTTTCGCTCATTATCGCTACTAGTCTTCCACCTTCACTTAACAAGGTGTAAGCGTGTTTGACATGCTTAACATCTTGAAAATGCTCAAATGGAGGGTTCATGATAACACGGTGGTAAGTTTGTTGATGTTTAAGAAAATCCCAGTCAAATAATTTATAGCCTTTAGCTTGTAGGATTTCCCTTAAACGGCAATTGATTTCTACTACAGATATATTAGCGTCTGGATGGTGTTGTCTAATTGCGTCAGCTATATGTCCACTTCCACCATTAGGCTCAAGTACATCCATTCCTGCTTTAATATCTGCTAAGTCTAGCATCTGTTCTACTACTGCTTTTGGGGTAGGGAAGTAGCCGTCAATTTTACAGCCAATTAACTCACGTTCCATTTCTTTGATTGGATCAGCTTTGGAAGTATCAGTACGTAGTGGTAGATATTCTCTTAGTGCTGCTCTCAGGGTTGGTAGGTCAGTCAAGCCAATTAGTTGTAGTCTTTGATAGTTAGCTAATCTATCACTCATCATATCAGCTAGATAGCTATCTACCCTTTTAGTTTTATAGACCATTTTTTGCAAGTCTTTGATTAAGTATGAGTTTTTAATTACAACATAGCCAAGCTGTTTTTCTTTAGGAGTAAACAATTTAGCTAATCTGTTTGTGATTAAAGTTAATCCTTTGATTTTTTTCTCAGAGACTTTTGTAAAATGGTATAAATCTAAGACTGGGAAGGGGTATTCTACAAAGTCAACGTCTGCTAATTCTGGCTCAGTATGCTTAATATCCTCATACCTTTCCCCTAGTTTGCTTCTTCTTTCGTATTTAGCACGACTAAGAATACTTTCTAAGGTTTCAATATGAGTTTTTGTCCTAACATTAGATAAAAACTTGCTCTGGCCTGATTCTATTGCTTGAACAATTCGAGCAATAGTACTAGCTAATTGCAAATCTTCTCTAACATCAGTTTCAACAGATTTAGCCATTCTAGCTCTACGTTCAGTATTAACTTTTCTATCACGAGTTAGAACTTCTTGTGCTTTCTCTGAAAGGTTTTCTGCTACTTCTACTAGATGTTCTAAAGCATTAGCTTTTTTCTCTTCTTGATGCTCTTGTAACTGCTCAAGGCGAGAAACATTACCTTCTTTTAACTGCATGAACTTTTCAGCTTGTTCTTTCTCGTTAAAGGTAAAGCCGCCAGGAGAAACAGAATTATTGGTTTTATCACGCCAAGGTTTAGCGTAGTTACCTTCAAGCATACGAGCTTTTTGACAAAGTTCCTCAAAAGTATCTTTATCTACTCGGCCACTTAAAGTAACAGTAAAAACATTATGACCTCTATTGGTGTGATAATGTTCTAGTAACTTAAATTCTATGTCTGCTAGCTTTACTTGATTAATAATTGCTTTTTTAGCTAAATCTTGCTGTTGTTTCTCAAGAGTAGAAATACCACGAAGTTCATCCCAAACGGCTCTTTGCTCTCTAGAAAGATTCTTTTCTCCAAAAACACGAACAAAATATTCAAATTCTTCTTTGGTTTCAGGATTATTAGAAGCTTTCTGTTTAAACGCTAGTTTTGCAGCATGTTCAGCAGCCTCTTTATCTAAATCAGCTTGAGTAACTTGAAAAACAGCTTTTTTGATAGCAGATAAATAAGATCCTTTTCCTCCTATAAGGTAAGAAATACTTTGATTGATAGCAAATTCTCTCAACATAGCATTAAGAATTTGCTCAATAATCTGTTGTTTTTTACCTCTAGGAGAGTAGAGAAGTTCTTTAAGATTATCCAACTTCCAAGCGTTAAGCTCTGCTTTTAATAAGTCTTGACTAGCTAAAGCATCACTAAAGTGTTTTCTTAGTTCTGCCAGGCTAATTTGACCATATTTAATTTGCCTAGAAACTTGTCTATGTGTTGCTATGGTGTAAGTTGCTTCACCATTATCAAAACAATTATCTTGGTTGTCTGCTTTTTGGTTTTCTACTTCTGAAGACAATACTGCCAGTATTAGAATGCTTAACATAATAGATTCTCCTTGGGTTTTTAGTGGGTTT
>JAHFUF010000378.1 GCA_023265235.1 Blastocatellia bacterium | reverse complement strand
ACCTTAAACTCTGAGCTTGCTAGGAGGGTTTTTGTTATGCCAGACAAAAGTATTATATTTTAATAAATTTAAGCCCTTAAAAGTAATTGCTTGTCATTATAAAGATTTTTTATTGGAGAAATTAATGAGCGAAAAACTACAGAAAAAATTAGAGAGTTTAGCAATTGATAAACTCAAGCGACATATATTTATTTGTGCTGACCAAACTACCCCTAAATGTTGTGATAAAGAGGTTGGAATAGAAGCTTGGGAATATTTAAAAAAACGATTGAAAGAACTAAACCTAAGTCGTGAAGGCGGAGTTTGTCGTACCAAAGCCAATTGTTTACAACTTTGTGACCAAGGCCCTATTGCCGTAGTTTACCCTGAAGGCACTTGGTATCACTCTTGTACCAAAGAAGTAGTAGAACGTATTATCCAAGAACACTTAATTGGAGGCAAACCAGTTGAAAATTATTTGATTATTTCACAGCCCCTTAAGCTAAAAGATTAGCCTATAGTAGCCAAGTAATTTTTATAAAAACTACTTGGCTACCTTCATTTTCTTAATCCAAATCTTAATCCAAATCTTAATCCAAATCTTAATCCAAACCCAAAACTTATAGTCGCTGATTTTTTCTCACCTTGGCTGAGTAAAATCTCGCAAAATAATCAATAAAACAACTCACAAAGCAATTTCTCCTGTATTTAACGCTATTGTACTTATGGCACATACTTTGCCTAGCGATAGACAGGTCTTAGGTAATCCTTAAATCTGGGATTTGATGGGTTTAAGGGGGTGTTATGGCTACTCAAATAGATTTTAAACATCGTCAAGAATCCCGTAATCTACTACGTTTTTTTGTCAAGCTTCGTGCTATTGAAGACCAACAAATTCCAATAGCAGATGCTTTAATTGCCGATAGCAGTGAATGCGGAGTAGGGTTATTTACAGAATCGGCATTACCTATAGGGGCAAAAGTAGAGGTTATTATTAATGACAAAGACTCTGTTGTTGGGGAAGTTGTTAACCGAGATTATTTATTCCCAGACAGTGCTGACATTATTAGATTAGGGGTGCATTTTGATAAGCCGTTTAACCATTGGGCCATTGAAATATCAAATAACTAAAGCTAATTACTGATTTTTCACTTAACTTGCAGAAGCTCATTAGGATAAGAACATGACGGCATTGAAAGTAGAAGTACCAGCCCAACAATATCAACAAGAGCTAATTTCTTGTCAAATGGCTTGTCCAGTTCACACAGATGCACGAGGTTATGTACGTGCAATTGCTGAAGGGCGGTTTGAAGAAGCTTATTTGATTGCTCGTGGGCCAAATCCTTTTGCTTCAATATGTGGTCGTATTTGTGGTGCTCCTTGTGAAATAGCTTGTAGAAGAGGAAAAATCCCTCGCTTAGATCCAGATGGTAATTTTATTGCTTGGGATAGACCTATTTCTATTAGAGCCTTAAAACGTTTTGCTTGTGAACAAGCAGGATCAGATGTACTCCCTACCCAAGAGGTTTTACAAAATATTCAATCTTATATCCCTAAAATAGCTGGCAATATTGAAGAAATAGCAGCCTTGTTACAAGCCAGTATTACTAAAAAATTAATTAAAGCCAAAGGAGAAAAAATCGCCATTATTGGAGCAGGCCCAGCAGGTCTTTCGGCTGCTCATGACCTAGCTTTAATGGGGTTTTCTCCTGTTGTATTTGAAATAGAACCTGTTGCCGCAGGAATGTTAGCTGTAGGTGTTCCAGCCTATCGCCTACCACGAGATTTAATTGCTCGTGAAGTCGAAGTAATAAAAGCACTTGGAGTGGAAATTCGCTGTGGTGTTACGGTTGGTAAGGATATTTCTTTTAGTAGCTTACGCCAAGATTTTGCCTCTGTGTTAATTGCTGTGGGTGCTAAACAGTCTCGATCTTTAAACTTGCCTGGAGAACTAGGGCTTGGAGTTTATGGCGGAGTAGATTTGCTAAGAGCCGTTTCTTTAGGCGAGCCTTTGGAGCTAGGTCAAGATGTTGTGGTTATTGGTGGTGGTAATGTTGCTTATGATGTAGCTCGTACTGTATTAAGACAAATTGCCTACGATACAGCACGCACAGCTAAGCGTCTTACTACTACATCACAGGTTTGGCTAGCTTCTTTAGAGGGGCTAGAGGAAATGCCTGCCGACACAATAGAGATTTTAGAAGGCGATGAAGAAGGCATTATCCGAATGAATGGCTGGGGGCCAGTAGAGATTTTACGTAATGGTACTGGAGGTGTAACAGGAGTAACACTTAAACGTTGTTTACGCGTTTATGATGAGAATAAAAGGTTTGCTCCAGTTTTTGATGAAAAAATTCGTCAAACTATTTCTTGTGACACAGTGTTACTTGCTGTAGGGCAAAGCCCAAATCTTTCTTTTCTTAGTGATGGTGGAAGCGATGTAGAGCAATTTCGCCCTGGATGGCCAAAAGTTGACCTTGACACTCTAGCCACTACTGCTAAAGGCGTTTTTGTTGCTGGGGATCTGGCACATGGTACAAGACTATTAATTGATGCTGTTGCTTCTGGAAAAAAAGCCGCTCGTTCAATCTATCAGTATTTAACTGGGCGTAGCCTAACTCCAGAAGCTACCACCGCTCATATTGTCCAAGAGGCTTATAGACGTGAAGCGGGTTATGAAAATATTAGCCGCATATCAATTCCAGTAATTGAGCCAGAAGAAAGATTAGATAATCCAGATAAGGTTGTTGAAAGCGGTTACACCCGCGAGCAAGCAATGTGTGAAGCTTCACGTTGTTTAGATTGTGGTGTAACTCCAGTCTTTGACGGTAATCGCTGTGTTTTATGTGGTGGTTGTGCTGATGTTTGTCCCACTCAGTGCTTAAAACTAGTTGCTTTGTCAGAGTTATTCCCTACCTCAGAACTAAATGCTGCGATTGATAATAGTTTAGGCCAAGGTTTAGATATAAATGAACATTCTGCGATTTTGAAAGATGAGGATCGTTGTATTCGCTGTGCTTTATGTGCGATGCGCTGTCCTACTGATGCAATAACTATGGAAAGAGTCACATTTTCAACTATTTGGAGGTCCCAATGACAACCAACCCACAAAAGCAATCACGCCTTGATCCAGAACCAATTGCTCGTAGAGATTTTCTTGGTTTGTCAGCATTATTTGCTACTGCATCGACTTTGCTTTTTGCTTTACTAGGAATGTTACGGCTACCTAAAACGGCTGTACTTTCCTCACCAGCAAAGAAATTCCCTGTTGTTTTACCTGATTCACTTGCTGTTGGAGAAGCATTTATTCCTACTGGTCGAGCAGTAGCAATATTTCGTGATGATAAGGGCGTGCATGCAGTCTCTACTATTTGCACTCATTTAGGTTGTGTAGTGAAAAATAACCCACAAGGTTTTGAATGTCCTTGTCATGGGTCGCGCTTTTCTACTGATGGTACTGTTACTAAAGGGCCTGCTCCTCAACCGCTACCTTGGCTAAAAGTAACACGTAGTGGTGATAAATGGATTGTTGATGAAGGTGCTACTGTAGCAAAAGGCACTAAGGCAACATAGGTGATGCTATGAGTACAAACACGCCAAATCAAACAAATCAAACACGTTCAGGGTTAGAAAAATTTTGGGACAACATACGTGCTTTGCCAAGTCGCTTTCGTAGTGCTGCTTTTAGAACTGGTGTTCCAAATACAGATCGCAGCCGCTCTAGTTTTGTATTTGGGAATTTGTTTTTACATTTGCATTCTGTCAGAACACATTTGTGGAGCTTAAAGTGGACTACGACAATGGGGCTTGGTATTGCTACTGCGGCGGCTTTTTTGATCACCTTAGTAACAGGGGTTTTGTTGATGTTTTATTACAAACCCTATCCAGATGTAGCTTATTTATCAATGAAAGATATTCATTTTGTTGTCCCTACAGGGCGCTTTATACGCAATATCCATCGTTGGGCGGCTAATATAATGGTAGTAACAGTAATACTACATATGGCCAGAGCTTTTTATACTGCTTCCTATCGTAAACCACGAGAATTTAACTGGTTAATGGGAATTGCCTTGCTAGCTATTACACTAGCAATGTCTTTTACTGGATACCTACTGCCTTGGGATCAACTAGCTTATTGGGCAATCACCATTGGAGCTAACATTGCTCAATCTCCTAGAGAACTGACTGATGCCTTAGGTATGACACAGTATTTTGATCCTGGTGGGCTAATTCGCTTATTACTACTGGGGTCTGACAATGTTGGCCCAGAAGCCTTAATCAGGTTTTATTTGCTCCATATTATGATTTTGCCTCTTATGCTAGGAATGTTGATGGGGGTACATTTTTGGCGAATTCGTAAAGATGGTGGTTTGGCTCGTCCTGCTGATGCTGAAGCAAGACTAGGGGAATTACCAACAACCAGCTATCCAGTTTTTACTCAAGCTCCAGCTAAAACTTATCAACTAGCAGCAATTGTTCGAGGTCGCACACCAATGGTTGGACGTGGGCCAGAAGCTACTGTCCCATCTATGCCACATTTATTTTATGCCGAACTCGCAGTGTTAATGTTTACAGTATTTTTATGTGTAGCTTTAGCACTGATTTCTGACGCTCCATTAAAAGAATTAGCTAATCCTGCTGTGCCAGAAAATCCAGCAAAAGCCCCTTGGTATTTTTTAGGCTTACAGGAACTTGTGTCTTTTTCTGCTTTTATGGGAGGAATTGGAGTTCCAACTATTGTAATGACTGGGCTTGGATTAATTCCATTTTTAGACCGTGAAGAAAATGGTACAGGAGAATGGTTTGGCGGAACTGGTGGTTGGCCAGTGGTTAAAAGAGCGATTGCTATTGGTTTAGCTGCACCTATTTTTATTGAGACTATTGCAATTCGCTTTGGTTGGATTAGAGAGTGGTTTCCTCAAGTACCACAAATAATTATAACTTTAATTAATCCAGCAACAATTTTAACCCTAACTTATGCTCTTTACTCTATTTATCTAGTAAAACGCCATAATTCAACTCGTGCAGGAGCACTAGGGCTTTTTACTTGCTTTTTATGTGGGTTTTTGGTGTTAACCATTATTGGAACTTATTTGCGAGGGCCAAACTGGGTATTTTACTGGTCTCCAGCCTATTGGCCAAAACATTAATGAATGATGTTTTATATTTTTTCTTAATGAGAGCAAAACTATGGATAAAAACAAACATTTACTACTTTGGTCAAGTTTTGCTGCTTTTATAGTCTTGGTAGTTGCTGCTTTAAGCGATAACTTTTGGAGAGATTGGCAGCAAATCCAAAAATATGCTCGTGCTGATGGTAAGGCAATAGACGTTCGGCTTAGGCAAATTGTTATACCAGAACTTAACGCTACTGATCGTTGTGTAAGTTGTCATGTCACTATGTCTCCAGGCGAACAAGCTATGACTGGCCATAGTGCATTACTAGGACATAAACCAGTGGTTCATGATGCTAGTAGTTTTGGTTGTACTATTTGTCATGGTGGCCAAGGGTTAGCAACAGAAAAAGACGACGCTCATGGTGATGTGCATTTTTGGCCAGAACCAATGTTACCTAAAAAGTTTAGCTATGCTGGTTGTGGTACCTGTCACACTCCTTTAGGTGTTCCTAACCTAGAAATCTTAGCTAAAGGAAAGACTCTTTTT
>JAHFUF010000377.1 GCA_023265235.1 Blastocatellia bacterium | reverse complement strand
AAGGTCAAATGCAGCTTAGACGCGGGTTTCAAATTAAACCAGGAGAAAAAGTTTTGGTAGTAGAAGATGTTATTACTACTGGAAAATCCACTAAAGAAGTTATCCAGACAGTAGAAAGCTTAGGCGGGCAAGTTGTTGGTAATGCTTCAATTATTGATCGCTCTGCTGGAACAACCAATTTACCTTACTCTCCTGTCTCATTAGCAAAACTGTCTGTTCCAACTTACCAAGCCGATGAATGTCCACTTTGTCAGCAAGGTTTACCTTTAGTTAAACCAGGAAGTCGGCTATCTCCATCAATCTCCATCAGTTAAATAAAGGTTTATCCTAGTGCGTAATATTAAGCTTTCTCTTGAATATGATGGGACAAATTATTCTGGCTGGCAAATACAACCCAATGGAGTAACGATTCAGGGGGTATTGACAGAGTTTCTTAATCGCTTAGAAGGAAAACCAGTAACTTTGCATGGCGCGGGGAGAACAGACGCAGGAGTACATGCCTTAAACCAAGTTGCTAGTTTTTTTACTGAAAAAACACTTCCTTGTAATAAATTAAGGCGTGCAATAAACGGTAATCTCCCGCCAGATATTAGAGTTACAGAAATAGAAGAAATGCCACTAGACTTTCATGCAAGGTTTTCAGCTACAGGAAAAAGCTACTGCTATCAATTAGCTGTAGGGGAAATCGTTAGTCCATTTGAGTATCGTTATTTTTACCATTATCCTTATAAACTTGATTTGGAAAAAATGCAGTTGGGAGCCAATTTATTGTTAGGCACCCATGATTTTTCTGCTTTTGCCACTCAACCAGAAACAAATTCTCGTGTTCGTACAGTTACCAGCATTAACCTTACTCAAAAACAAGACAAAATAAGTTTTCAAGTTGAGGGAAACGGATTTTTACGTTATATGGTACGAACTATTGTTGGAACGCTATTAGAAGTAGGTAGGGGCAAAATAGTACCAGAAAACATAGCAGATATTTTAGCAAGCGGTGAAAGGTCTAAAGCAGGAGCAACAGCCCCTGCTTGTGGGCTAACGCTTTTGAAAGTAAACTACTAGCTGATAAACATCCCTAACACTAATCCTAAACTAAACATATATATGATTGAGTCAGTAGAATTTAAAAACTACAAAGCATTGCAGGACACAAAATTACCACTTAGCCCATTTACTCTAATTGTTGGTGCAAATGGTAGTGGAAAAACAACTGCTCTTAAAGCTATTAGGTCAGCAGCTAAAAAAGAAAGCATTAATTATTCAACTACTTGTAGTTTTGGTCACGAAGAAGATATTCAAGGTATAAGAGTTAAAATAAATTGGCGGCAAATAAATTTTATAGAGGTTATATGGCGAGATGATAGACCAAATATTTCGTTCAACGATAGAGGAAAAACTTCTGTTGAAATTATGGAATCCCAAAAAATGGATGAATCACGACTTACGAATATAGGCAAAGCAAAGATTTATTCTTTTGATGCTGATGCTACTGCTAATCGGGTACAATTGAACCCCAATATTGAGCTTTTAGAAAATGGCGGTAATCTTGCAGGGGTACTTGATCAGTTGAGAGACAAAGACCCAGATAGGTTTGAACTACTTAATGAGGAAGTGAATAGATTATTACCTGAATATGACCGTATATTATTTGATACTCCAAGCACAGGCTCTAGAGTTTTTCTATTACGGACAACTCGCGGCAAACACAAAGTTTATGCACAAGGTTTATCAACAGGGACTCTATTTGCCTTAGCTATCTTAACTTTAGCTTATATACCAGATCACCCTCCTTTAATATGCCTTGAAGAACCTGATCATGGTATTCATCCTAGGTTATTAAGAGATTTACAAGATGCTTTATATCGTTTGTCTTACCCAGAAAGTGTTGGAGAAAAGCGCGAGCCTATACAAATTATTTGTACAACACATTCGCCCTATTTTTTAGATTTATTTCGAGACCATCCAGAAGAAGTAGTTATTGCTAGCAAAGTAGGCCAAAACGTTACATTTGAACGTTTATCAGAACGCTTTGACATTAAGGATATCTTACAAGAATCTCATTTAAGCGATGTTTGGTATAGCGGAGTTTTAGGGGGAGTTCCTATAAGGTAATGAAAATAGCTGTATTAAGTGAATCACCTGTAGACGAAGCATTTATAAAAATAATTGTTGGTGCGATCTTAAAAAAGCAAGTAGAAAATATAACTACTCACAGTTTGCAATCTCGTGGGTGGCAAGCTTTGTTACAAGTAACTCCTGCTGTAATAAGAAATTTGTATTACAAAACAGAGGCTGAAGCCCTTGCAATTGTAGTTGATTCTGATGAGACACTTATACATAGCCAACTTCATGAGCAAGATGAAAAAACTAATTCAAATTGTCGCTTATGCGGGCTTAGAAGGATAATTAAAAATACTCAAGATAAAATTACAGTTATGCCAAATCGAGCGATGATAAAAACAGCAGTTGGTTTGGCTGTACCAGCAATGGAAGCTTGGTATAGATGCGGATTAGATGCACAAGTTAACGAAGCTACTTGGGTTAGAGCATCAAATGAAAAGAAATTTCCTTACACTAAACAAAAATTAAAAATAGATGCTTATGGATCTGATCGAGCAGGTATTTCACTAATGACTCGTTGTGCTGTTGAGGCTGCAAATAGATTAGCTAACGACTTAACAGAAATAGAAAAGTTGTTTCCTGGCGGTTTTGGGTCATTTGCTCGTGATGTGCGAGGTTGGTAACAAAACCTAACCATTAGTAAACTTTCTTTATCCAAAGTAAGCTTAACTAAATGATTAAAAACAAGTAATCAGACAAGTGATTTTTCAGTAACTTAACATCGCACTTTCGCTTTAGGCTTTGCTATAATCTACCGGCCAATCTTAAGAGGGAAAAATAGGTAAATGTTCGATTTTGAAGGCGTTCTTGAGCGCGGCTCGCGAGATGAATTCTTATTACATCAAATAAATCCAGAAAAAATGCCTCAGCATATTGCTATCATTATGGATGGTAATGGTCGTTGGGCTGCTCGTCGTGGTCGCCCTCGTGTTGTAGGGCACCGTGCAGGCGTTCAAGCTGTACGCCAAAGCGTGGAAACTGCTACACGCCTAAGACTTAAAGCACTTACTCTTTATGCCTTCTCAGTAGAAAATTGGAAACGCCCTCATTTAGAAGTTGTTACCCTGATGAGCTTACTTAAAGAATTTCTTCGCTCAGAACTAGCAGAAATTAAACGTAACAACATTCGTTTTACCACCTCTGGCCGTATTGAAGAACTTGATCGCTCAATCCAAAAAGAAATAGCCTTTGCTAAACAGCAGACAGCTACTAACAATGGAATGGTGTTAAACATTGCCTTAAACTATGGTGGGCGAAATGAATTAGTTGATGCTTTTCGCCAGCTTTGTGCTGATTATCTGCGTACAGGAAGAAATCCATCAGAAATCTCAGAAGAAGAGGTTTCTCGTTATCTCTATACTGCTGGATTACCAGATCCAGACCTACTAATTCGTACTAGCGGGGAAATGCGGGTTTCTAATTTTCTACTTTGGCAGATAGCTTATTCAGAAATCTATGTTGTTGAAACACTTTGGCCAGATTTTAACCGCACTAGTCTTTTTGAAGCGATTATTGAATTTCAGAAACGCGAGCGTCGTTATGGTGGACTAGCTCCTGTAGAAAAGCCTGCTGTAAGGATGGCTAAATGAAACGTGTAGTTTCTGGACTAGTGTTAGTCTCCCTACTTGGTCTTGCTGTTTGGAGTCAAACACCCTATTTTTTCTTGGTCTTAGCCTCTCTAGTTTTAGCTTTAGCTCTTTGGGAGTTTTACCGCTTAGCAGAAAAAGTTGGTTGCAATTGTCATCAAATTCAAGGCTATTTAGCTTCAGCAGTAATTGTTTACGGTTTTGCCGAGAGCACACAGCCAGAGAAATTTATCCTTCCTACTTTAGCCGCACTACTTATTACAATGATGATTACTTCATTATTTGAGAGTAGAAAGGGAGAGGATTTTTCTAAAGTGCTTGGTTCAGTCGCTGCTACACTTTTAGGGGTTTGCTATGTGGTAGTGTTAGCTAGCTTCCTTGTTGGAGTAAGGTTTAATGCCACTCCCTATCCTAAGGCTAGCCAGCTACTTTCTTTGTTTTTCTTAATTATTGTAGCTAGTGACACAGGGGCTTATTATGTGGGAAAAAACTTAGGTAAAAATAAACTTGTCCCGCTTATTTCTCCAGGAAAAACAATTGAAGGCTCAATAGGTGGCATATTAGGGTCAATTATTGCTGCACTAGTTACTAAATACACGTTTTTCACTCAGCTACCACTCTCTCATGCTTTGATTTTAGCCCTAGTGATGAATATTATTGGGCAAATGGGGGATCTCTTTGAGTCATTACTTAAGCGAGGGGCTGGTGCTAAAGACGCAGCATCGATAATTCCAGGGCATGGTGGTTTATTAGACCGGCTTGACAGTATACTTTTTAATGCTCCTCTGCTTTATTATTATTTTATCTATTTTTCATAACCTTCCGTTATCAAACATCAATATTATTTTAATTAGAACTTAATGCTTAATGAGGAAACTATATGTCAAACTTTACTATTACTCGTTCAGATGGTACTCAACTAAAAGCTGCTGGTTATAAGTTTGCAGCCCCGAAACCTGGTACAAAAAAATATGCTGCTAGTAAGTATCAAGACTCAGAATTACCTGCAAAAGTAGACTTACGCCCATATATGACTACAGTAGAAAATCAAGGTGAAACCAGTAGTTGTGTAGCTAATGCTGTAGCAGGTGCTTACGAATATCTAGTAAAACGATATAAGGGTAATGATTCTTATGATGTGAGCCGGTTGTTTATCTATTATAACGCTCGTAAGTTACAAGATTGGGAAAACCTAGACGAAGGTTCAATTATTGCTGATGCAATTGAAGGGTTGAAAAAATGGGGTGCTTGTTCAGAGGAAACCTGGCCTTTTGATGAAGATATTGTGTTAGAAAAACCTGCTAAATCAGCTTATGAGGAAGCAAAAAGTTTTTTAGTAGAAGATGTAAAATTAGTCCCTATGGAGCTTTCTGCTTGGAAGCAGGCTTTAGCTGAAGGTCATCCAATTATTTTTGGAATAAATCTTTACGAATCTTTTGACTCACACCGTAAAAAAGGACTCGTTCCAGTACCTTCTAAAAAAGAAGTTTCTCGTGAAGAGCATGGCGGGCATGCAATGCTTTGTGTAGGCTATTCTGATGCTGATAACACTTTTATTGTCCGTAATTCTTGGGGTGATGAATGGGGTGATAAAGGTTATTGCTATATCCCTTATGATTACCTAATCAATGAAAAATTTAATGATGCTGATAGCTGGATTATCAAGCAATTAGATAATTTTCCTAGTGGTGAGAATGCTGATACTTGGGGCGAAGAAGAAAGCGTTATAGAAGAGTCTGATTCTGAAATTTCCAAAATGACCGACCAAGAATACACAGATATGTTAGATGCAATGGGGAAATATGCTATAGAATACCGTGTTGCTCTAGTATTAATGCGAACCTTTGGCATTAACAAATCTGTTAGTCAAGAAAAATTACAAGATCTTACTAGCTCTGTTGACAAACTGCTTACACAGCTAAACATTGGTGTAAACGCAGAAAAACTAGTA
>JAHFUF010000376.1 GCA_023265235.1 Blastocatellia bacterium | reverse complement strand
TTTGCATTGAACTAACATTCTTAGAAGGTCTACAGGTTCTTTGGCCATATTCATTAAATTTAATTCTAGTGGATTAAAAGCAATAGCCTGAATTTTAGAGCGTCCTGCTGTTGTAGTATGGATTAATTTGCTTGCTGAACCAATACCTCGTCTAACTAACTCAAAATCGTTAACCCTACGCATTCCTTCTAGTATTATTGTTGGGGTAGAAAATTTTAGTTTTAATTCATCAGGAGCATTATTTTCACCATTATTAAATTGATAAGTGCCATCTTTCCAAGTAAATATTGAGTAAATAATATCAATAAATTGTAAAGTGACATAGTTAACAAGTTCTCTGTCGCTTAAAATACCTGAATCGACCAAAGCTTTTCCTAATCGCTGTCCAGGAGGTACTTGACTAAAGATTTGATTTAATTGTTCTCGGTTTAGTTTATTATACCGTACTAAGGTTTCACCTATGCGGTCTTCTGGCTGGCTACTAGAAGCAAAAACTACTTGCCCTCGCTCAAAATAAACATGCTTTTCTATATTAGCGTTTTCTGTAGAACGTCTTACTATTAGTTCACCACTACGCCGTTCGTTGTAGATGACCCGAAGTACTTCTGGGAGTGGAAGGGATGAAAGTGAACCTTGCATATAATATAGCCTGAAAAAATTTGTTAACTTTAATTCATAATACTTTGCTAGCTAAATAATTGCAAGAATAGTAAATATTTAAAAATAGTTTAATAAATGGCTTAAAATAGCTATTAATCAAAATATTTTTTAAGGAACCCCCTAAATGGATTATAAGATTTTGTTTACAGTATTTGTAACAGTCTTTATTGCTGAATTAGGTGATAAAACTCAGCTTGCTACAATGCTATTTGCTTCAGGGCAAAATGTTAGTCGCTGGAGTGTTTTTCTTGGTTCAGCACTAGCTTTAATTACTACTTCAGCCTTAGGCGTTTTAGCTGGAGGCTTAATCTCTAAATATTTGAGCGAGAAACATCTTTCAATAATTGCTGGCTTAGGTTTTATTGCTGTAGGGTGCTGGACGCTGTTAAAAGTTTTTTGGTTAGTAAATAAAGACTAGGTTTTTTTGATAGTTAAAAAACAATAAGGTGCTTACTTTTTAGAGTAAGCACCTTACTAGTTTTCATAATTAAATCTTTTTAACACTTTAGAAGATGATTTTACCACCTATTTGAATAACACGAGGACTGGTTAATGTTGAGTTAATTCTACCAAAAGTTGTGCTATTAACGTTTAGATCTCCAACAAAGAAAACCGTATTGTTAAAGGTACTGATGAAGTCAGTAGAGAATTCAAAACCTACTTGTTCAGTAATTTTTGTCTTTTTGGTGATACGAAAATCAATATTGTAAGCAGTAGGGCCATTAAATTCAAAACGGCCTAAATTACCAACTGTTCCTGGTTGAGGATTAAAGAATGCTTGACCAGCAAAAGGACTTTGACCATCTGGAGCAACTCCTCGTCCATCTGGGCCAACTACTTTTGGATTAATAAAGAATATTCTTCCATCAGGTAACACAAAAGTGCCAAATAGATCTTTAATTTGATCTCTTGAAAGACCTGTATCAGCAGTATTGACCCCTGAACGTCCGCCACGATTTAGTGTTCCACGACCAGAAAATATAGAGATAGGAGGGCCTGTTTGAACTGCAATAATTGATGAAATCTGGAATCCAGTAACTAGTTTTTGTACAATTTTGTTTGAAGGGTTGAATAGTTTCCCAGAGCCTTCACCAAATGGTAACTCATACAAGAAGTTTGTCTTAAATGAATGAGTTACATCAAATGTAGCACGAGATCTTTCTAGCTTAGGTTGAGCATTGTCAAGTAATGGTTCAAAACGAGTTTGTCCTGTACCTTGAGCATCAGTTAATGTCTTACTAAAAGTATAATTTGCTTGGAATGTCAAGCCTTTTGAAAGACGACGACGACCTTCTATTTGTATAGCATTGTAATCTGAACTAGCCCCATTTAAGAGCACATCAGCTACAAAAATGTTTGGATTAGGAGTAAGTTGAACAGAACCTGCAAGTCTATTTGTAAAATAAACTTGAGCTAAACTTCCTGGTTCACCGCTTAAAATTAGACCGCGAATAGTAGCATTGTTAAGTAGACCACCACCCGCTAATTTAGGAAATACTGTTAATTGTTGGCTACCTGCAATTGAAGCACTAAAGGCTGGATTAAAAACACCAGTTTTAGCTAAGGAAAGGAAACCATTTTGACGAGCGCGGTTAAAGTCTTGAAGAAAACCATTCTTATTAATTTCAACTTGGTTAAAGTCTACACCACGGCCTAGGTTTGTACTTCTATTACCAACATAACGAACTGTTAATACTGTGTCCTTAAAGATTTCTCTTTCAAGGCTTATATTGTATTGTTGGTAATAAGGAGTCTTAAAGTTAGGGTCAACAATAAAAGCTGCTGCGGTAGAGTTAAGAGCAAAGTTTTGAGCAAATGTGATAGGTACTCTAAATGGTGGAGCAGCCAAAGCAGACGAAAAAGTACTGCCATTACCAGTTATTGTACCAAAGAGAGCAGTACGGTTAACTGTACTAGCAAGACCTGCATTAGCACCAGTAGCATTATCAGGGGCGCGGAAGGCTTCATCATTAACATATTGAATTGAATAGCCACCACGTAAAACAGTTTGGCGACCTAAGCCTGGAATATCCCAAGCAACACTAATATTTGGTGCAAAATTGTTTCTATCAGAATTAAAGAAAAATCCATCTACAAAATCAACTCTACCTAATGGGTCAAGTACAACTGATTTTGGATCTGATTTACCATCAGGACGACTATTTAAGACTGGTTGTAGAGCAAAGTTATTTGCTTCACGAAGTGGAGTAACAAAGTCATAGCGTAGACCTAGGTTAACTGTAAGATTAGGACGAACACGCCAAGAATCTGTAACATAGCCAGAATATTGCTCAAGTTGAAGTCTACTAATCTGTGGCGCTCCTTTAACAAAACCAGAGGTTTGAGATGTAGCATTAAAGGTTGCTGCTGCACTTGTAACAGTTCCGCTAAGGAATGAAAGCAAACTATTAGCAGTAGCTAGCTGTGTTCCATCAATACCACCAGGGAAATCTCTTGCTACTAAACCAAAACCTGCTGGAGCCGCAGTGCTAATACCAGTAGTAAAAGTTGGAACTGTCCCAGCATTATTAAATGAACGAACTCGTGTTATATCAATCTGACCACCAAAACGGACAAAGTGAGAACCAAGTTGTAGTGAAGCTCCATCAATAATAGAAGTTATTTGTGTGTTACGGCCTTGGCCCAAGAAAGTTGCTACTGGGTTAGTGAGCAGTGCTCCTGGTGTGGCAATAAATCTATTAGTACTTAGGTCTTCTTTGGTGATAAATTCTGGTCTTGAAACATTGCGGCCAACTCTAAGTTCATTATTAAGTCTTGGTGAAATAGCAAAATTCCAAGCAACAACAAAGAAATTAGTTGTTCCAACATTGCTAACAAGAGGAGATTTGTTAAATGATGTGTCTATATCAGGGCGAGAAACAGTTTCTGAAGCATGCTGATATACGCCTTCAAAGTGATGTCTATCATTATAATTGTAGTCAAGACGGAAACCTGCAACATCGCGATCATTTGGCGCAGACTTATTAAAAGCAAACCCACCTGTATTTCGCCCATCACCAAGTTGGGTACTAGTTTGGGTACTAGGGGCTTTGCTTAAAATATTGGCAATAGCAGGGTCTATTCCAAGTTTTTTAAGCCCTAAAATATCTAAAGTGCGTGTTTGACCACTATTGTCACGGTATGTAAAAATTCCTTGACGTGCAGCAGGTAATAGAATTGTTCCTGTAGTAGGAGATGATGATCTTTGGCGGAAGCCTTCAAAATAAGTAAAGAAGAATAATTTGTCTTTACCTTTGATTACACCAGGAATATTAACTGGGCCAGACAAAGTATATCCATATTGGTGACGAATAAGTTGAGATTTTTCTAATCCAAACTGATTGCTAAAAAAGTCGTTTGCACCTAAGGCACTATTACGATGGAATTCAAAAATTGAACCATGGTAACTATTTGTGCCAGAAGGGGTAGCAAATTTTACTACTGAGGATCCTGATGACTCAGCACCTGGATTTAGTGTTGTAACACTAAATTCAGAAACTTGAGCGATTGTTGGACGATTAGGAGAAAAGTCTAAAGCATTAGCGCGGATAAAAAGATCCTGAATATTAATACCATCTTGAGTAACATTTGAACTAGATGAACGTTGGCCATTAATAACAGTATTAGTACGAGCTAAATCGCCATTAACTCCTGCTTGTAATTGAATTAGACGTAATGGGCTACGACCATCAAGTGGAAGTTCTTGAATTTGTTTTTCTGTAACAATATTTTTTACTTCAGCATTAGTAGTTTGAACAAGTTCTTCACCAGCATTAACTGTAATAACCTCTGATGTGCCACCTGCTTCCATAGAAACATTAATACTATAGTCTTGACCAATATCTAGTTTGACATTCTCAGAAACAGCCGTCTTAAAGTCTGCTGCTTCAACAGATACTTTATATCTACCAATTGGAAGTAGAGGAGAGACTAAAGTACCAGATTCATTAGTTGTTGCATCAAATTCTTGGTTTGTTCCTTCATTAATAATTTTTACAGTAGCTCCTGGAATTACTGCACCTGTTTGATCTTTAACTGTAACAACCAGCCGACCATTAGTAGTTTGTGCTAATGCTGCATTTCCAGATAATAAAAGACCACATATTATTAAACACTTTGCAATAAATACCTTAAAGCAAGAGTGCGCCAAGCTTTCACTCGTTTTCATAGTGTTTTCGGTATTCAGACTAGGCACCTACCTTAGTAAGGATACCATCTCCTTTCAAATAGGAATTTTTGAGTATTATGGATTTAGCTATTATTTTTGCTATTGATATAACTATTTAGAGAGTTATGTTTGTATTCTATATAGAATATTCGTATTCTATACAGAATAATAATTTTTGCAAAATAATATTGTGCATAAATATCTTATTTTTCCCTTTTTCCCTTTGATTTTCAACTCTTTGATGCTGTTTGTTTCCTATTCATTTATTAAAACTAATTAGCTACTAGGTTTTTGAGCAGGGCAATAGTTTTGACAAAACCATAAAGGCTAAACTATATTGTGGGCAAAAATAAAGCAAATTTCAGTTTTAAAAAGCATTTTATAAATGTTGATGTTTATATAAATAGTTTATTTTAAGTATGTTAAGATTAGAAAAGTTAGAAGTGCGAGGCTTTAAGTCATTTTCTGATACAACAGAAATTAAGTTTCACGAAGGTATTACAGCAGTTGTTGGCCCAAATGGTTGCGGAAAAAGTAATATTTTAGACTCTATCGCCTGGGTATTAGGAGAACAATCAGCTAAATCTTTACGTGGTAGTAAAATGGAAGATGTCATTTTTAATGGTACCGTAGCACGTAAAGCCCTTAGCTTAGCAGAAGTAAAATTAACTTTGCTTGCAACCCAAGATATTTCTCCTCCTAGTTCAGAAATAGATGATATTGAAATTAAAGAAAAAGAAATTAGCTTTGAAATAGCTTTGGATAATAGCACACAAGAAGCTAATAATACCTCAAATAGTGATAATAATATTGAATTACAACCTAATAAAAAA
>JAHFUF010000017.1 GCA_023265235.1 Blastocatellia bacterium | reverse complement strand
ACTTGGGATTGATTTGTAATAGTTAAATTTATCGCTTCTATCAAAGGCTTCCGTGCTAGGTGAAAGTATCTCTATTATTAATGTTGGATTAAGTAGAGCTTTCACTCCTCCAATATCTTCGTACTCTGCCTTACCGCATAAAGCAACTAAGTCAGGATAGCGATATGGTGGCCAAATAGGTATTTTTACTCTTTGGTCACTATGAAATAACTCACAAGAACGGTTTTTAAGTTGGGAACCTATTTCTATAGTTAGGTTTACTGAGATTTTGTTATGTTCTGGACTGGCACCACCCATTGCAAAAATCTGCCCATTCCAGTATTCATACTTAATCTCTGATTTACGCTCTATTTCAAAGTACTCTTCTAATGTGTAATGTTTTTTAGGTTGTGAAGACATAAGCTATTTTCCTTTCTTTGATTAAAACATTTCTATTTGTTCTTTTGGCTCAGATCCTTGTTGCATTGCTAACTTGACGATTTCAGGCCAAGCAATCACCAAGCCGTTATAAGCCATAGCTTCTTGCGCCCATTTCTTGCGCTCACAAATTGAATAGAGACGATAAGCTAAATCTCTTGCTACATCGCCTAATCCACCAAGCTTGTTAAGTAATTGTGCTGCTCCTGTCTCTCCCTTTTCATCAATAGCGCGAATTAGGTATTGAGTAGTTTCCCAGGCTGTAAGCCGTTTATCTGTTGCTGGTTCCCAATCTTTGAGTAGTTCTTCACGCCGCAAGAGTCGTACCTTACCGCTTTTTGCCTCTAGGATGCCAGCCTTTTTTAGGCCATCAATGCCAGTGTTTTTGGCTTTGCTCAAGGTTTCGGCTATACCAAAAGCACCTTCTTCCATGCCAACTGTTTCAAACCAAGCCAAAGCCCAACGAGTATCAGCATCAAACTCGCCTTCTTGTTCTGATAAATATTGGTCGAGAGCTTGATTTATCAAGGCTAGCGCAGTTCTTACTGGCATTGGCCTACCATCTGACTCTAACACTTGGCTATAGCGAGAATATATTGCCATTCCTGGCCCAATTGATGCTTGAGCTAAGTCCACTGGGGCAATATTGCCTTGTTGTAGCTTCTTTAGTGCATCAGGTAATTCTTTCTTTAGTGCATTAAGAAATTCTCTACGTGTTGCAGGGTTTGCATCTTCTAGGCGGGGACGGCAAACTAGGACAATGGAGGATGCCAAAGCATTTGTACCACTAGCAACCATTCTATTACTCATTTCACTACGCATTGGCCAAGTTCCATCTATGAGAAACTCTGCTTTTATCAATCCTTCAAGCATTGTTTCCCAACCAGTAGATGCAGTTATTTCAGATGAGGTATTCTGATCTTCATCTTCATCAGTTTCAGCCTGCTTAAAGGCGTAGTAAACAGTTAAAGGATAGTCGGTATGCTGTATTTTGTGCATTTGAGAAAATGCTTTACTTAATCCTTCTTCAAAAAATTCTTGAGCTTTCTTTTTATCTCCTCCGAATCGGAATGGTGTAGCAATTAGTTCAGTCGCTTTTGGTACAAGCATAGTTCCAAAAAGCTCTGGGTAACATTCACTCAAACACCGACGTAACCAAACATAAAAGAAATCCGACAGATCAGCGTATCCTATATTGTCATAGTAGGGAGGGTCAGTAGAAATAAGTGCGTTCTTATTTTTTTCAGAATTAGCAGCGTCAAGTTGTAAAACCTGCCCTTTAGAAGAACAAGGTAGTCTGTCTATAACTTTAGCTAAATTTCCTAATGATACTCCAAAATCACCAGCCGCTTCTGCAAATACGTTAGGTTCTGCAAAATCCCAAACCATTGGTATTGCTTGTCGGCCAAACAAGTGTCTTACTTGTGTTTTTGATGATTCCCATAGACAAAGGGCATTACATATATCACTTAGCCGACTTACACCAAAAGCTAAATATGTTGTTATAGCATCAATATAATCTGAAATGTTTAATTCACTGTTGCTTATTTTACTTATAGAAAAGTCTGAAAGTGCCTGTGCTTTAGCTTCAGAAACCAAATTGCTAAAAGTACTTAAAGCTACAAGTTGACGGTTTGTAAAAAGATCTCGATGTTTGATCATTCCATATGTCTGAACTCGGAAACCAAGAGCTTGTGCAGGTAAATCTGTATCAAGAACATTTTCTGGCGTTGCTTTTAATGCTATTGATTCATGTTCTTCATTTGGTGGCAAATAAACTCGCCCTTGTGAACCTTCAGCAACAATAGCCATAAGTTGGGCAGGCATTCGTTTAGCTCTACCTTCTACACGAATATGATCAAAAGGGACAGAGCTATTACAAACAATACATTTAGCACCGCGACGATGAACTGTACCTTCTGGAACATCTCCTATGCCTGTTTTTACCTCAAAACTTATAGTCTTAGCTTGTTTATTAATAATAGGAGTAACCCAGGCTTCTTTACCTTTTTTAGTTGATAGAGCAAACGACCTAACAAGCGGCATCATAGCTCCACAAGCAGGATTAGGGCATTTGACGGTTCTAGTCCAAAGCCAAGCAATTACTGTAGCTTCACTTCCCCCTTGCTCCGTAGGCAATTGCACTTTAGGGTAGAGATGACCAATACGTTTTTCTGCTTGATCACGCATCCACTTGCCATAGTAGCGAACATCCTCAGCCAATCCTTGCGCACCCTGCCAACTGCCTGAATAGTTCATTTTTGCCCTAGATTCTGGGTTAACAGGGGGCATATTGGCAAACTTAGGTGGAATTTCAATTAATGCTTTAGTAATCAAAACAGCTACGGGATTTAAGTCGCTAGCATGTACTTCTAGTCCAAGACGTTGCGCTTCTAATGGAATTGAGCCACCACCACAGAAAGGATCTAACACTGGAGGAGGGTTGCCATTACAAGAGCGCATGATCTCAGCACGAGCTTGGCTCAAAACCCTTTCATTATTGGAGTTTTCCCATTTAACCAAGTCTTCAATGATACGAAATAGCCTTTGGCGTTCTTCATTTTGTTTTTCTTCTGTAGGAAATTGTTCTGGATGGCTTGAAGGATCATCTACCAAAGAAGAAAACAACACAGCTCTACAAGCGGCTAATGGCCGACGTGCCCACCAAAGATGCAACGTGCTAGGGTGTCCATGACGAATAGATTTTTCACGAGCAGACGCTTTGTTTATGGCTTCGAGGGGTAGAGCTACTTCGATTAGTTTCTTGATCACAGGTTTTATCTCTCACTTATTCAGATTTAAATTTTACTCGTTGGTAAACATCGTTAAGCGATAAAGTACGGTCTATGGAAGGCAAATAAAGATTACTTTCTAGTCCTATTACTTCATTAGGTTGCCAAGCCCCATCTTTTTGCTTAACAAATTGAGTAATACAAGGTTTGCTAACAGCTATCAATAAATACTCTTGAAAAGATGGAATTGATTTGTAAATAGAAAATTTACCTGTTCGATCATAGCGTTCAGTACTAGGCGATAAAATCTCAATCAATAAAATAGGGTTAACTAAAGTATCAACACCACCTACTTCCTCAAACTCAACTTCTCCACAAATAACACTCCCATCAGCATAGCGAAATGGTGGCGCGGCGGGAACTTTAATTGCTATTGCACTACTGAAAGCTTGACAGTTACGGCCTTTTAGCAACTGGCTGAGAGTAATAAAAACATCTTCTTCTATAAATACATGTTCTTTTTTATTGCCAGACATGCAAAATATTTCGCCGTCCCAATACTCATACCGCTCGTCTGATTGACGAACTAAGGCAAAATATTCATCTAGCGTATAGAAACGCTTATTAGGTAAACTAGACATATAACTTTCTACTTTCTTAGTAACATTATTACTTCGTATATTTATTAATTTTAACAAAGCCTAACGCAACAATTAAGAAATAAAAAATAACAATTGCGTACTGATTGCGTAATTCATTTAGTTACTCTAAACATTAAAGTGAGCATTTTAAGTCATTTAACAAAAAGATTACGTTTTAATTGCGTACTGATTGCGTTTTACTTTTCAAGCACAACCAGACTATTCAATAAAAGTTCCTCGTGCTAGTAGTTCATCCATATTGTAATTGACGCTACTAGCTCCAAAATCAGGTTCACGGAAAAATGGGAAAGGGACATAGCAAAGTGTTTTAGTCTTATCTCCATCTATTTCAACAATTGCTAAAATAAAATCTTCTTTTTTATTTAATCCTCTAAGGATTTCATTTTTGGTAACAGTAACAGTTTTTGCTCCTACAGTACGACCTTTGACTTCAATAAAACGAAGCTTTCCATTTGGGGCACGAGATTCTATGTCATAACCTAGCTTAAGCTTGCCAACATCTTTAGGCTCATTACCAAGTTTTCTTTCTGCCTCCATCACTGTTTCCATAGCTAAAAGCTCAACTCTAGCTTTGTCAGCTAGCATTTCTCTATCAGCTTTTAATCCTGGTTTTTCGTAGCCAGGAATTTTAGCTAGTAAACCTATTGGCACAATTAACGCTCCACCTATCACTACTGGAGGTAGTGGAGATATTCGCTTTTCTTGTTCAAGCTCTTCCGTTCGCTTTTGTAAACGGCGTTGTAGTTCATCAGCACGTTGCTGGGCTTTTTGCCAGTTTATACGAGGTTGTTTACCTGCTTGCTCCTGAGCTTTTAGCTCCTCTGCTCGATGATCCCAATAGATTATTTCTGTAGTTAAACGGTCTTTAACTGCTACTTGGGCTTTAAGTATAAATTCTTCTTTACGCTTACGTACTTCTTGGAGATGTTCTGGTACAAGTTCGCCAACTGCATAGGAAACAATTGCTGATTCTAAATCTGTTTTAAGCCAATCTGCTTCTAAAGCATTAGTAATTAAAAGCCTATCCTCTTCATTAACAGGCTCATAGTCGAGATAAGGAGCATAACCTGCTGTATGAGCTACGCCTTTTTCGCCCATTTCAACAAACTGCATACGACGCGAAACTACATGGCGCTCTCCAGAAGATTTAGTGCGGGCATCTTGAATAGAATGCTCTAGATAGAATAAAGCGCGTACATCACTGTTAGGATCACTTTTATCTATTAGAATGGCTCCTTGTTTCATCAAATCTCGATATCGTTCTAAGATTAGGTCAATTACTGCATTAAGTAGCGGGTGGCCTGGACAAATAAACTCTGCTTGTGGTTTACCCTGTACACCAATTAATTCTTTATCAAATGTGACACGTTCATAGCCTATTAACACGGCTTCTCTTGTACCAATTTGTCGATCACGATTACGTATTGATGCTGGAACATGGGCTATTTGATAACGCTTGGATTCTCGCTCTTTAATACTACCGCCTAGTCTTTGAAAGGCTTCCATAAAAAAAGAAGCTATGAAATGCGGTTGAAGGCGGTGGGCTTCTGCTCTTTCCATATCTTCACGAATTTGGCGAACACGACTAGCATCCATTGTGTCACGAGCTAAAGCATGATCGTCTAATAAAGTTCTTAGACGGTCATGATCTAGGGCATGATCCATCACCTGAGAAAGACGAGCGCGTACATCTGCTCTATCACCATAGCGAATGGCTTCAATTAGCAAATCGCGCAAAGGCTTATCAGAAAAGGCTTTGCCCAAGACATCAAAAATTTGTCCATTTAAGGCTTTGGACTCTTCTTCCAACTTTTTACAGAGAGTTTGCAAAACTACACCTTCACGAGTTTCTCCTGCTACTAGATTCCATAAATGACAAACTTCAGTTTGACCAATGCGGTGAATACGGCCAAAGCGTTGTTCTAGACGGTTTGGGTTCCAAGGCAAGTCATAATTAGTCATTAAATGGGCGCGTTGTAGGTTAATACCTTCACCAGCGGCATCAGTAGCTACTAGTACTTGAACATCTTGGTTATGAATAAAAGCGTCTTGAGCTTTCTTTCTCTCTTCGCGTCCAAGGCCACCATGAATTGATACTACTGCTTGATGTGTACCAAGTAAGTTGCTGATACGTTCTTTTAAGTAATTTAATGTATCTCTATGCTCAGTAAAAATAACTAGTTTACGGCGTGAACCATCAGTATTAAACATAATTGTGTCTTGTAGAATTTTAGAAAGCTCGTCCCATTTCTTATCTGTACCAGTGCGACGAACCTGTAATGCTAGTATTTCTAATTTTTTGAGGATATTAATCTCAACTTCAAGTTCAGCAATAGTTCTAGCTGCTGTGGCCTGATCTAAGATTTGTTCTTCAGTTTCCTCGACTTCTGTATCTGGTGCATCCTCAAGATCTTCTAACTCTTCGCTTGAGAGAGCTACGCCTGGTGGAAAGTCTATACGAACTTCTCCACCACGCTTGAGCAAAAGCTCTTCACGTAGTCGATTCTCAAGCCTTTCTCGTCGTCGTCGCAGTGACTGATAAATTGCTTCTGGTGAAGAAGCCAAACGGCGTTGTAGGATAGTAAGAGCAAAACCAATGGTGCCCCTTCGACCATCATTCTCTAAGGCTTCAGCACGATCCCATTCTTCCCTCACATAACCAGTAACATCTTTATAAAGTCTTGCTTCTAGTTCTGAAAGTTTATAATCAACAGTATAAGCGCGACGTTCTGGAAATAGAGGAGTACCATCAAATTTAACTAATTGCTCTTTGACCATACGGCGCATAATATCTGAAGTATCAACTACATGCGCACCATCACGAAAACGGCCTTCAAACCGATCTCCATCTAGTAAAGCCATAAACATTTGAAAATCTTCTTCTTTGCCATTGTGAGGAGTAGCTGTCATCAAAAGAAAATGCCGGGACAACCTAGAAAGTTTTTGACCAAGCTTATAGCGTTTAGTAGGCTTAATCTCACCACCAAAGAAAGATGCTGACATCTTATGAGCTTCATCACAAATGATTAAATCCCAATCAACTTGCTCCAACTTTAGCTGTAAATCCTCGTTACGACTTAATTTATCCAAGCGGCAAATACATAGAGGGTTTTCTGCAAACCAATTGCCAGTACGAGCAGACTCCAGTTTATCATTCGTTAGAATCTCAAAAGGAAGTTGAAACCTTCTATTAAGCTCATCTTGCCATTGCTCAACCAAGCTTCCTGGACAAACTATCATACAGCGATGAAGGTCACCTCGAATCAATAACTCTTTGATGAGTAGGCCAGCCATGATGGTTTTACCTGCACCAGGATCATCAGCTAGCAAGAATCTAAGTGGCTGTCTTTTCAGCATTTCGCCATAAACAGCAGTAATTTGGTGAGGCAATGGGTCAACTAAAGAAGTGTGTACAGCAAGTAGTGGATCAAAAAGGTAAGCCAGTCTAATACGATAAGCTTCAGAAACAAGCCTTAATAGCGCGCCATCACCATCAAATCCCCAAGGTCGTCCTTGAGAAACAATCTCTAAATTTGGTTCATGATCACGGTAGAGTAATTCATTACCAAGCCGACCTGTAGCATCTTTATAAGTAAGTTCAGCAGCAACTGAGCCATGCCATTTCAAATCAATAACTGTAACTAACCCATTAGGTAAAATACCTTTCACTGAAGCACCTTGCTTAAGATCTTCTAGTCTAGCCATACCATTCTCCTATTTCTACTCACTTAAGAGCATTCATACAATCTTAGTGTTATCGTTTTATTACTCAATAGTAATTTGCATATCTGCCCATAGTATTGCAAAGCTTATACCAAAAAAAATTTATAGTAACTTATTGAAAATACACGGTATCTAGTTTATATTATTAATTCAACATATAAGTTTTATTATTTTATTATAAGGAATTTTATAATTTAATTATGACTACAATACTAGTAGCTTGGATAGGAAGAACGGATATTGATGCATCAAATGGAGTTGAAAGAGCAGGCTTAGGCCCAATTGCTCAAGCAGTAACAAACCGTAGTTTTGACAAAGTTGTGTTAATTAGTAATTACTCTAAAGAAGAAAATTCTAGCTATATTAGCTGGCTACAGGCCAAAACTAAGGCAGAAATAGAGCATTATTATGAGTCTTTAACAAGTCCAACTAACTACGAAGAGATCTATCATGCTGATGTTAAAGTGGTTAAGGATGTGCTAAAACATAATGGTTCAGCCACTAACTTAGTTTTTCATATCAGCCCTGGAACGCCAGCTATGCAGGCTATTTGGATTATCCTAGCTAAAACCCGGTTCAATGCTGAACTTATCGAGTCATCCAAAGAACTAGGAGTAAGAACTCCTTATATTCCTTTTGAAATCGCGGCAGAATTTGTCCCAAAGCTATTACATAAATCTGACAAAGAGTTAGAAAAGCTAACTAGCGGTAAAGCACCTGATACCGCTAGTTTTGCTAATATTATTCACCAAAGCGAAAATATGAAAAGATTGGTAACAATGGCTCAACGTGTCGCGCTTAGTTCTTTTTCTGTACTAATTGAGGGGGAATCTGGCACAGGCAAAGAGCTATTTGCTAAAGCAATACATCAGGCTAGCCCTAGACGCAATAGAAAGTTTATCCCAGTAAATTGCGGAGCCATCCCAGAAAACCTAATAGAATCAGAGCTTTTTGGTCATATCAAAGGAGCTTTTACTGGAGCAGTAAGCAATCGTGCTGGGCATTTTGAGCAAGCTGATGGTGGAACAATTTTTTTAGATGAAATAGGAGAAATGCCATTAGCTGCTCAAGTAAAACTACTAAGAATTTTGCAAGAAGGTGAAATACTTCGAGTAGGTGATAGCAAACCTAAACAAGTAAACGTCAGGGTAATAGCAGCTACCAACCGCAACTTGAGCCAAGAAATAACAGAAGGAAATTTTAGAGAAGACCTTTATTTTCGTTTAGCAACAATAGTCTTGCACATTCCACCACTGCGCGAACGTGCAGGAGATATCAGCTTATTGATAGATAAATTATTCGAGCAAGAGGTGAAGCAAAAAACTAGTAGTGAGTTAGGTTTTGATAAAAAACACCTTTCCGCAGGAGCAAAAAACTTATTGTTGCAATACACTTGGCCAGGTAATGTCAGAGAGTTAGTGAATATACTAGCTAAAGCTGCCTTTTGGTCAAACGGAGATAAAATAGATATAGATGATGTTCGTTATGCTCTTTCTCAATCTTTAGTTAGAAAAAACGATGACGTATTAAACCGACCCCTTGGTAATGGCTTTGACCTAGAAAAACTTCTTGCTACAGTTGCTAACCATTACTTAAGTCGCGCAATGGAAGAAAGTAACAACAATAAGTCCAAAGCTACTAAATTAGTGGGACTAGTAAACTACCAAACTTTTGATAGCTGGAAGAAAAAATATGAAGAGTTAACGGGCGTATTTATAGGTTACGGGAGTGATAGAGCATCAGAAAAAAGGTATCCTTTTGGAGAATGAAATTAACCCAAGAAGGGTAGCTTAAATCTGATGACAGCATTGATAAAAATAATAAGCGAAGAAGAACCAATAGTGCAAAAGCAATTAGAGGAAGTGGAGAAAGCAACAAGCGTATGTAAGATGATAATGGCAGCATGGAAGTTAGGACAAATGCTGATGGTAATGCTAGTTGAAGAAATATTAGCTCAAAGAGCAAAAGAGAAAACACAGTGGCCAAATTGTGAGAAATGTGGTAATCAATTGCAAAGTAAAGGGTTTGTAGAAAGACAGATACTTTGCATATTAGGAACAATAAGATGGAAGAGAAGGATAGGGAGATGTCCAAAGGGATGTCATATAGGGCAAATAGCACCATTAGATGAGCAATTAGCAATAGCCCCCCATCAGCAAACAAGTATGGAATTGAAAAAGATAGGAAGTAGTTTAGCAGTATTTGTAGCCTATGAGACAGCAGCCAATTTAATGAAGCAAATAATAGGGATAGAGCTAAGTAGTAGCTCAATATGGCAATGGGTTCAAACTTCAGGTAAACAAGCCAAGCAATGGATTGAGAAGGAAATGCTAGAAATGGCTCAAGGTCAAATGCCTAAAGAAGAGCAAATAGAAGCAATAGCTTGCTTACAAGAAGCGTTAGCCATTTATGATCAAGTATTTCCTGCTAATCATCCTTGGGTTACTAAACTGTTAAACACCTATTCTCAACTACTACTTAAGCTTAATCGAAATAATGAAGCGCAACCATTACTAGATCGTATTGCCTCATTAAATTTATCAGACTAATGGATAATATTATTTATGATTATTTGCCTCCGAACTAGCTTTATATTCTGTAAGCGATTTTGGGCGATATTCTATAAGTGCCGTTGGTTGATGGCTTGGTTGATTGGAAGGACCGGGATGATTATTTTGCTTAGAAACATTAGGTTGATAATTATTGGTTGATTGGTTTGCAGTTGCGCTACCACGATTATTGGAATTATTGGAGTTATTGGAGTTATTTGAATTGTGATTGCGATTATTTGAATTACTGCGATTATTGAACTTATTGAAGTTATTAGAGTTATTTCTATTATCTTCTCCCTTTTCTGGTGGCTCTATTTTAATAGTGAGGACTTGCCCTAACTGATTAACTTTGGCTGATTTACCGTCTTGAGTAAACCAATAGCGACGACTGCGAATAGGTAATTTATTGGCAATAACTACTATTTGCTCAAAATCTCCTAACCTTCTCACCTCATCAGGAGTCATTAAATCTCTACCTGTTTTAACAGTTTGCTCGCTGATTTGTTCTTTACCAAAACCAAACATCCCTGCTTGTTTACTTTTACTCTTGGCTATCTCTGATATAGTTGTTTTGCCTAGTGTTTTAGATAGATAATCAGCACTCTTAAAATCTAGTCCAGCAAGTACAACTTTGCTGTTACAATTATCAGCTATAATCCTTCCAGCAGCTTGTCCATAAACATTTTCTAATTGTGCTAATGATTGTAACCCTAACACTAATCCAATATTTCGCCCTCTTATTACTGATATTTCTACTTCTAAGTTAGGAATACGCCCTATATTTGCTACTTCATCTAGTAGTAAACAAACGGGTACATCTCCCTCTGCATTCTTTATTTGATTTAATACTAGTGTGAAAAATAATGTACTTAATGGCTTTAATACTGCTACATCTTGTTCTGATAACACCCAATATACTGCTACATTCTTTCTTCTTAATTCTCCAAAATCAGGAGGTTGTAAACTAGCACTTGTAAATCTCCTAACCTTTTCATCTGCTAACCAAATCAATTTTGCAGTAGCACCAATCATGATGTTACCACGTAGTTTTGGATCAGCAGCACTAAATAAAGTAGCATATTGTTTAGCTATAGAGTTTGGTGAGTTTAATAATACTTCAGTTAAATCTTCTCCCTTAATGGTAGTAAGAAGATCATAAGCTGCGGCGGGTGTAGGACATGCAAAGGTAGACGTGTGAGCAAATACAGCAGCTAGAAAGAAAGATCCTGTATCTATCCAAAAGTTTCCCTCCGCGCCACTAGCACCACCAGAACTAAGTATTACCGCTTGTGCTAGTGATAAACAAAGGTGTCCATCTGTACCACATAATGGTATCCAGTTAAAACAAAAGCTGTTATCTGGATCTCTTGGTGCATAACGCCTTGAGTATTGCCTATAACCACTACTGATTTTCCATCCTTCACCTTTAGGATCTGCATAAACATAGCTTCCGTTAAAATTAGGTAGTTGCCAAAGAAAGAATCCTCTACCTTTACCAACACCACTAGGACCCAACACCATTGTATGTCTAAGCATCAAGTCTTTTGGTAAATCAACTCGCTTGTTCTCGTCAGAAGGTGCTGGCCCCAAAATCAATGCACCTTGTTTTGGTTTAGTAGTACCATCAGCTATAAAAGGTGCTAAATCCAGGTCATTAGCCCATTTAGCAGAACCATGCAAATGTGATTCTGGCAAAGCAGTACGACTGTTATAAAATAGTCCTATTACTATTACCACACTCATTGCTAATGCTGCCAAGAATTTAGGATCATCAGGAGATAAGTCTAATCCTACTATCAGAGCTATCAGACCTAAGAACAGAAAAAAAGCTATTCCTTTAACTATTTCTTTTGACATAAGGTTAACAAATGGTTATTAGTCAATGATTATTAGTCAATGATTAATGGGTTACGGGTTAATAAGTGTTAGTCATTGGTTAATTGGGCCAGGGAATGCTATCTACTGCAAAGGTTGGCTATTTGCATCTGCTAATATTGAAGGATCATTAGAAAGTCTTAGAACACCTGTTTGATCAACAAAAAAACTCCTATCCCCACTACGAACAATGCCATTAACCACTATTGGACGAGCAGAAACATTAAAAGCAGGAAGATTATTAGTATTAGAGTCACCTGTTGTTGTGTTAAAAACAAAAATATACCCACTTTTAGGGGTTTGATTTGTAGTAGGAGTAGGTAGACAAGCTGATGCAATAGAGCTATCAATATAACTCTCATTAAGTAGTGCTGATGGTAAGGCATACTCGCCATTACCTACACCAGCATTGTAACTGGCTTGGCTACTACTAATTACTCTCATTGATTGTATTGCTGAAGCACCATTAGCAGCACGTCTTGAGCTAACTAGATTTGCCACTGAAATAGCAGATATTATCCCTATTACTGTTATTACTATTAATAATTCTATTAAGCTAAATCCTGCATTTGGGCGATTAGCTCTATTATAATTAGAAGCTTTTTGAACAAAGGCTATCTCTGTCCCAATCTCTGCAATAAGCAAATCCTTTTTATTTGGCTTACGTTCTAAGGTGTAACTATAATCGCGTATTGCTATCTCATCGCCTACTTTTAAGAGCATTGACTGATTATTTATTTTCTCAAAGTTAACACAAGTACCATTAAGTGAATGATCTTTGATTTCTATCTTATCAGTAGAAATTGTAATGGTAGCGTGATTACGTGAAATACTAGGATGCTCTATAACTAAATCATTGGTACTTTTCCTGCCAATTGTGTTTTCTTCTTGATAGAGAGGATACTCAATCCCATCTTGTATCAAGACAAAATCAGAAACTTCTCTTCTTATGCTTGGAATAGCTTCATTTAAGGTTTCTAACAAAGCCTGTGATAAAAGCGTATTTCCTTTGCCAAAATCAACTATAGTATTATTAATATTATCAATAATATTTAGCTCCCTAGCTGACTCTAATTCAACTGATTCTAATCTGGTATGATTTTTAGCATCAAAACTATCATCATTAACAGCGTTTTCTGTGTTCATAAGTTCTCCTTATCTTTATTTATTTAACCTTTTTGTTCAATTATGCTTTAATAAACTCTTTAATAAACTCTTTAATAAACTCTTTAATAAACTCTTTAATAGACTTTTAGTAAAATTTTAATTAATAATTCTAAATACTTTTTTAATCAATATAATAACTGTATAATTAGCTACCATAAATCATCTAGAAAACTTTCAAATTAATTATAAAAAACCAATAAATACCCCTGTTAGGAGCAATCTCTTTTAACTAACGAAGGCCATAGAGTTAGAGCAACAAAAGGGACTAGCATATAGCTTCAGTAGCCAAAGAAAGAGCTATAGAAGGTACGATTGTAGGCTCTTGGACAAACCAATCTGTTTTTTTCTCTGTGATAGACAAACCAAGAAGATATTTGCCAGTTTTCATATCTCTACTACTGTGCTTAACTACTGCTACTACAATTACATCACGGTTAATATTTGTAACTTCTAAGTCTGCTCCTAGTTCCAAGTTCACATCACAAAGGACAAGCAAGCCATTAGCTGAAATATCTACTGTTTCTACTGCTTTGGCATAGATTGATGAATTGAATGGCCTACGCAAAAATAGAGCTATCTTTAACCCTACCCTTTTATGTCTTCTTGTACCATATCCACCATTAGATGTTATTAATCTACTAATCTCTACTAGTCCACTATCTGTTAAAGTAACCATAATTGATTCTCCTAGATTAAGTTAAGCCGTAATAAATCATAAAAGTTAAGGAAACTCTTATTTGTACAAAACACACCATCATTGCAAAAAATACAAAACAAAAAAGAATCTCCTTATCCTAATTAAATAATATGAGGATGGTTTTTGGGCTTAACTCAATATCAAATGGTGTGCCAAAGTTTATCGAAGTATTTAGCTTGAATTAAGATAAACGATTTTATCAAAATGAAGGGCTTAACGACATTCTTCCACAATAAACTTCATTTTTATTAGTAGTTTTAACTAGTTTAACAATATTTTCTCAGGTTTTTACTTTGACCAGTAAAAGTGTCTTTCTGTCATTTCTTACAGTTCATCCTAGGTCAAATACGTATGCTTTTTGAAAGCTACTGTCATTTTTGACAGTCCATCTTAGAGAGCTAACGTCGCAATTATACTTAACTACTGCCATTTTTGACAGTCCATATTATAGCTATCTATTATGTTATATTTCCAGACTATTATATATTAAGAATATAGGTAGTTAAAAGAAGCGGTTTTACTAGAGGTTTACGTAAAATTCATAGTAGTTTCAGCAAAAATACAGTGGTTTTACTAGAGATCACACAAAATTTAACCGCTAAGAAGAAAATCTTTTCAGGATATTTTAGAGCCACAGAGTCATTGCATTTTGTAAACAGTGGCACACCTATTGCCTATAGGGAAAATATATTTCACTTAACCCTATTATATAGGGTGCCACTAGTCCTAGAGCTTTTTTGCTCTCGCACTATGCTGGAAGTTTACATTAGTGTTAACTATTGTAAGCGGTTACTGTCCAAGGATAGTAATTTTTGTTTTTGTTATCGTTATTTGAAAAACCATTAGCTAGTCCCAGAATATTAATTCTCGCACTAGTTTAATAGTTTTTATTTCTCCTCAGATTCATTTTCAGTCCCAAAGTATTCACTTTCGCACTGAAAATCATTTGATTTTGATTTTTCGCTTTATTGAATGACTGTTTACTTTTGTTCTTTGACACACCAGATAATCCCAGGTTTTATATCTCGCATTATTTGGAGTTTTATAAACACTATAAGCATATTTCAATTTTGTTCTCTGTTTCTGTTTCGTTGTTTTTGTTTCGTTATTTCTAGCTAACACTTTTATAGTAGTTGGCATTAAATTTTGACTACGTTACTTTATATGTAACAGGTTAGTCAATTTTCTATTTCTATTTTTTCTAACATATACCTAACATATCTAATTAGCATTAAGGTGCTTTCTATTTCTAAGGCTTAAATGAAGCCATTTATTATTTATGAATCTGCTTTTAGGTAATGTAATAATTACTTAAGGCTACTGGATCTAAAGACTAGTTTTCTAACTAAAATTTATTAATAGGTTTAATTGAGATTAAATCTATTTTGAATAAAATTTTGTCTACACCTACAAATTAAAACTAAATCTAGAATCTTTGTTCTTACAAATATATTTATTAACAAAGATTTATAAGGAGTTTATATGTCTAGTATTTCTATGCCTAATCAATCTGCCTCTATGTCTAATACTAATGAAAGTACGCTTGAATTTAATCGCTATGACTTAAAGGTTAATTGGGACGAATTAAATGCCAAGCTCGCATTAGATGAGCTTACAAACAATATTGATGAGGTTTTTCCGCGCTCCAAGTCACTAGCTCTTGTTGTGGTTAAACAAGGTCTTTGATAACTGAATATAATATTCTACCCCTTATCCGACAAGGAAAGGGCAACCTAATTTGGTAACTACGAACTACACCTCTATCCAGTTACCATTCCTAGTTTCTATTATGTCCCAATCAGTTTTCTTTTCAGTTTTCTCAAAGAAATTTCTACTATCTAGTATATACTATTTGCTAGTTTCTATTACTTTCTACTTCCCTACTAGTATAAAGCTTATACTTTCTACTTCTACTTCTACTTCTACTTCTACTTCTACTTCTACTTCTACTTCTACTATTTGCTAACTCCAATAGACAACTTAACTATAACTATTTGTTATAGTTACGCTACTCTAACCTAATCTACTTTAACCTAACTCAAATTAATCTAATCTATTTCTAACTTCTAACCAATATAAGGAGAATACCTATGTCTAAAATTACACCTATGTCTGAAAACCTACTTCAAGTAGCAATTTATCCAACAGCTTGTAACCAAGAATATAATTTGGTAATAGAAGCTGATGATAATACACAACAGTTTATTCTTACTGCTGAGTCACCAGAAAAGCTTTATTCAAAGGCTTTTGAACTGGCACACAAAACACATAAAAATAATACTCTTTTCTATGCTGTAAGAAAGAGAAACGATGTTGAAGAACAGGAAAAGCTTTCTTTGAGCGTTGGTAAAACCTATCGCCATAGAGGAGAACAAGACAGAGCTAGTTATTACTTTTCTAGAGCTAACGTTTTCAATAAACAAAGAACTGCATTAGAAAGTGAAATCTTGAGTTTAGTTGGGATAAACATTTCTAAGATCAGGTTCGTTAACCCAATTCAACTCTAGAAAACCCTTCTCTTTTCCTCATACATAGCATTAATCAACAACTCATCCTGTCAGCATCAGCATATCTACTCTTCATCTACTACGCTTCAACTAACCAGCTAATCCATCAACAAACCACCAAACAACGCTACTAATGAATTCATTTTATTGGCAATTACGCCAGTAGTGTATCCATAGTATGCTTAAACCCTAAATGATTCTAATCAATTTTCATTAAATCTAATTTCTAAGGGAGAAAAATCTATGTCATTCAATAAAATAATCATTGTTGGAAATCTAGGCCGAGATCCTGAGCTTAAATACACATCTCAAGGTCAAGCTGTTTGTGAGTTTTCTGTTGCTACTAGCGAGAAACGCAAAGATAGCAATGGAGAGCTAAAAGAAGAAACCACATGGTTTCGTGTAAGCTGTTGGGGTAAGTTAGCTGAAGTAGCAAGTAGATATTTAGCTAAAGGTCGTCAGGTTTACATTGAAGGTCGTTTGCGTGCTCATGAATGGACTGACAAAGAAGGTAAAATTCGCACTAGTCTAGAAGTATTTACTTCAGAATTAAAACTATTGGGTAGTCGTAGTGACCAACCTAATAATGATTCTGATTCTGTTAAAGCTTCTGAACCTGTTAAACCTTCTGAGCCTGTTAAAGCTAGTACTAGCAAGCCTTCTGCTAAACCTGCTAAGCCTACTAATACTGCTACTAAACCTGCTAATACTGCTAATTATTCTGATGAGCTTGATGATTCTGTTAGTGAAGATGATATTCCTTTTTAAGTGCGACCCGTTTTCGTACAAGCCTTTTATTTTCAATTAGTTTAAGCACTTCTAAAATCTATTAACCTATTTAGCAAGAAAAAGCTAGGAATACTCTATCCCTAGCTTTTCCCTTAGCCTTTCACATCTACACGCATTAGCAATAGCTAATCAACCTACTCAGTTTTTACCTAACCAACTTTATTTATCTTATTTCTAATTCAAAGGAGAAAATCTATGTCTATGCAAAATCAAAATACACCTCAAAACCACATGCGTTTTAATCCTAATTACAACCAAAACCATAATTTCAATAATCACCCTGTACATAATCATCATGTACAAAACATTCCACCTATGCAGCCTATCCAACCCATTGCACCTGTTGCTATAGTACCTCAACACCCTTTTAGTATGTATTTACAAGAAGTAACAGAGTTTTGCCAACACTTAAATTCTAAGGAAATAGATTTATTGCCTAAGTATTTAAGCATTAAGCAAGCTATAGAAATAGTAATGGTTGCAGATAGATTACATATTGATAGGATTCAGGCACTTAAACAATGGAAAGTGGTTGATGGCCAAGTTCTTATTTCTGCAAATTTCCTTGCACGGTTGTTTTATAGACGAAATATGCTAAATCAAGAACTTTCTTCTCTAGATAATAAACCAGTAGATGAATTAACCCTAATGTCTCAATTAAGAAAGTCTTTTCCAGAGCTTCTAATGGGTATCATTTGCCTAGAAGAAGTTCCACCTTCTAAAACCACCGTTTTTATTTCTACCCTTGGAAAACTAAGTTTTATAGGGGAGCTATTTAAAACTGACAACCCTTTGCTAACCATATTTATTATGGCAGCCTTAATACTAGGAACATGGTTTCAAGTTACCAGTACCATTTATTGGGCATTCTCATTCGTTCTTACAGCAGTTTTTTGTATCAGTGCATATAAAGGAAAGAAAATGCATATTACCGATGATTACTTAAGAATAATAAAATCACTTTCTAGTTATTGTGCAAAGAAGTTACATACATTTATTGGTTCTTGTATTACTTCCGATAAAAATGATACTTCTGAGTCATTTCCTAACATTACTCAACAATCTGTTCCTAAAACTACCAAACTTTCTAAAAGTGAGGACGAAGATATGTATTTGGATTTAGATGAGATGGAAGTTAAATCTCAAAAATCTAAAAACACTACTTCTCTTAACTAACAGCTAATACCTAACCATAAACCTTAAATCTAATAAACAAAGTTTTACTAAACAGAAGGATGAGCTTTTGCTTATCCTTCTTATCCATTAATTCCACTAGAGCCTGTTATAAACTTTTTTTGTATTCAGCAAAAATCAAAGTTTGTTTTATTTTTATTACTTTCAGACAATAAATACTCTCTGTTTTTATCTAATAAAACGCTAACTAGTCCTAGATAATATCTCGCACTAGCTAGAAGTTTGGATAAGCACTTGTATATAACTAAAATATGTACAATGCCCTTATTCCAAGCGGTCATTACTTATAGTAATGATTAATTTGATTTGTTTGTTTTCTCTCGTTTGAGTAACAATTCTAGCAATCACTAAATACTATCAGTCCCAGAGTATTACTCTCGCGCTGCTTTATTTTGGTCTATTGTTAAGAATCAAATGCCAAATATTTCTAGCATTTAACAAGCTCGTTTTATTTGGAAGTTTAGAGAATAGCTTAACTTTTTAACCTTTCTCTAAGCAGCTAACACTATAAAAAATGTTAGTTTATCAATTCAATTTAATTTCTACTTCTACAACACATCTTCTAAACCAAAATCAAACATCTAAAATTCTACAGGAGACAGTTATGTTTATTAATTGGCCTGCATTAGAAGAACTAGCTAAGGCTGTAGTGGCAAACTACTGCGTTAAAGCTAAAGAGCGAATCCAGATTTTAAGTATGGAGTTAGTTGTTAAAAAAGATTTGGAAATATTAAAGGTTTCTGTCCTTTTTGATGGCAAACCAGATATTATCCCTATCTATTATCCTTCTAGCTCTATATAGCCCTTAAAGCTTATGCTTTGGCTAGCTATACCTATAAAACCTACGCTTCTTTATCACTACTAATTTCAATCACTTTACCTTCAATAATTCTACCCACATAGGAGAAAAATCTATGCAAGCAAAAGATATTGCTATTGGCCAAAGCTATTTAGTGAAAATATCTGGCAGGCTTCAGCAAGTTAAAATAGTTAAAATTTGTACTAATGGCGGCTGGATTGGTGTCAATTTGGCTACTGGTCGTGAAATCCGTCTTAGAACAGGTGCTAGAGTTCGCCCTTTACCTTCTACTAACTCTAAAAAGTAGCTTCTCTTTTGTTAATAACTTTTATTAATAAGCTACTTACTAATTCTTCGTTTTCTACCTAATAGAAAATCTAAGCTAATCCAACCTAAATCTAATTCTAAATCTAATTCTAAATCTAATAAGGAGAAATCTATGTCTATTTTATCGATAGAACCTATGGAAACTATAGAGCCTACATCTATATTAATTGCTGGGAAAGGAACAATAAAAATTAACCGTGAGCAGTTATCACTAATTCAAACGCCTTTTGGCACAAGAACTCACAAACCTATAGCACATATCCAAGTAGTTAAAGCTTTAATAGAGGCTCTTGGG
>JAHFUF010000375.1 GCA_023265235.1 Blastocatellia bacterium | reverse complement strand
AAAATCTAAGCTATCATCAATGGCTTTAGAAAATGTGTAATGAGCTAGTAAACTAAAACGCTTATCAAATTTTCTTTCAAACTGAAATGTAACAGCGTTATAGTTACTATTAAAAGCTGAGGCATATTCAAAAATACCTCCTGCCCTAGGATCTACCCTTCCTAACACCGCGCTTTGTACTGCATTACCTGGAATAGGGCGGATAATAGGGTTAATTTGACGCACACCAAAGAGTTTAACCCCTTGAGAAAAGTTATAACTAACACTTAAAAAAGTTTTAGAATCAAACGCATAGTCAAGAGTCCCTGTAACTTGTTGGCTATAACTATCTTGTAGGTCAGGCTGAACATTTATTTCTTGGCTTAGTTGAGGCACAAAATTGAGTTGAGAAGGAATTGTACCATTATTAGGAAACCTTCTGTTAGGCTGAGCAAATGCTGCAACTGAAAGAGGAAATGGCAGTACTACGATTTTAACTCTATCGCCGCTAACTTGTGCTGCTCCTAGTACTCCTACTAGAGGTACTCCAGAAAAAATACCATAGGACAAGCTAAAACGAAGCTTTTCTTTTATCCTATAGGAAAGCCCTAGTCTAGGAGAAAAGATTCCACTGTTACGAGGAGTAAAACCAACTTGATTAGTATCAAATCTAACACCAGCATTTAATATTAAGTTGGGTTTGACTTTTATCTTATCTTGGACAAACAAAGAAACAAACCTAGCATAAGTGATTAAATTAGCGTCACCAAACCCTTGTAAGAAAGTTCGTGGGATTGGTAAACTAGCTAGACCTGGGCTAATAGTATTTAAGACTTGTATTTGTTCAGTGCTACGCAAGGTTGGATCAAGGGCTTGTAGGCCAGAAAGAGGTGCTACATTTGGGCTAATAGGCAAGGGGCCAAAGAGTGCTTGCCCACCAAAGAAAAATGGTAGCTGTCCTGTCATATCTAAATAGCTAAAATCTACGCCAAACCTTATTTCATTACGTCCCCTAGTAAGAGAAGTGTTATTAACAAACTGATAAGATTGTTCTGATCGATCTTGGTCTAGTACTTGATTGCGCCCTAGGTTAATGCCTCCTTCTGGAGCAACTAAAGCTAGTAAAGGGCCTTGATTAGTATCTAAAGAAATTAGTTTGGTATTTCGTCTTCCATAAAGCACACGAGTTTCATTAACAAAATTTAAGCTAGTATTTATATAGGTATTACTAGCAGCAATAGAATTATCTTTTTGCCTTAAAACCCCTCCATTAGTTTCTGCTGTAAGGCCACCAAAAGACTCAAATGCACCATTGTAATTAAACCCACCATTGTAACGTACCCAAAGTACGTTATTAGGAGTAATTTTAGCATCGGCTCTTGCTAAAAATGTTGTAGTACCAACAGCTAAAGGAATAGCTCCGTTTCTTATTGAAAGGAAATTTTGTCTTCTTAAAGCGGCAACAGTATTATCAGCAATAGTAACAATATTACTTTGCTTGATAGAAAGCCTTTCAAATGAAGTAAAGAAAAAGGCTTTATCCTGTTTTATAGGGCCACTAAGCGCGCTTCCAAACTGATACTGTTCATAAGGAGGCTCTTTAGCTGCAAAAGTATCTCGCGCGCTAGTCGAGTCATTGCGTAGGAAGAAAAACGCATTGTTATGAAATTGGTTACTGCCAGTTTTAGTAATGATATTGATTGCACCACCCACAGCACGACCAAATTCAGCACTATAACTATCAGAAACTACTTGAAATTCTTGTACTGCCTCTTGACTAAATGTAGTTCGAGATGTCCCTGTTATTACATCATTATTGTCTACGCCATCAATTGTAATATTGTTAAAGCGTGCTGGTAAGGCATTAAAAGATATTCCTGAAGAAGGTGCTGTGCCTTGTGCTGGTACACGATCAGGGGTTGCACGGGCTGAGGTAAGCGTAAAATCTAGAAAGTTACGCCTATTAATAGGAAGACTGTTAATAGAATCTTGACTAATATTAGTACTACTCTCTGTTTTACTAGTGTTAATACCTGCATCAGCAAATACTTCTATAATCTCAGAGCTTTCTCCGGGTTTAAGCTTAAAGTTAAATAAAGAAGTAGTCCCAAGTGCTAAGTCCCTAACAAACATTTGTTTAGAAAATCCAGCCGCAGAAATAGTAATCTCATAGTTTCCAGGAGGTAGCTGCACTATATTAAAAGATCCATCTTCTTGAGAGCTTATTTCGCGGGTGAAATTTGTATTTAGATTTTTTGCCGTAATAATCGCTCCAGTAATAGCTGCGTCTTGTTCATCTGTAATGTTACCTGTAATATTTACTGTGGTCGCTCCCCCTTGAGCATATATAGATTTAATTGACAGAGCTATAAATAGACAAAGAAACACCTTATGGATTATTTTAGTCATAGGCTTTTCCTCAAAATAGGTTTAACTATAAGTTTAACTACTGGTTTAATTAATGATTGAGCATTTGCTTAGTATGATTTTAGGATAGATATTATTTCAGAATTTAAGGTAAAAGTAAACTAAAGCATTTAAGTAAAAACTTCAAATATCATAAAGTAAAAAGAATAATTTAGAAGAATACTCAACGCCTAAGAACGCCTAAGACTCCTCAATTTCAGTAGGTAAGCTAAGTAAATTATGTGATGAAAAATGGTGAGTTTTTTGAAGCAAACAACATAGGCAAAGTCTGGCCAACTAAGCACGTAAGCCTTTCCAATGGCAATGTTAACAGTTTGATTTTGTTAAAAAATAACTTGGGAAAACCAAATAATTAGTTTTAAGGATATTAGTAAGTCTGTCTTTCCCAAGTTATATTATTTAGGCAACAGCTTTACCACTGCGCTTTTTATGGTGATCTTGACTTTCCTCACTAGCTTCTACTACTGGAAGATCGGCTGCTTTTAATGGCTTAGTAACTTCTTTTGCTGTTTCCTGACGGTTTTTAGGTACTAATTGATAACGTAGCATTAATTCTTGTTTAGTTAAGAAAATATACTTTGGTTTTCTGCCATTTTCCGCAGCTTGTAAAATTTGTTCATAATTCATTACTTCAGCGCGATCATCTTGATCAATCCAAACATAGGTATCACTCATATTTCTTAAGACCTCCAATACATATTGAATAGTTAATAAAGAACCTGGTGGTAAACGGTGATGAGACTCTATATAGTCAGCAACTGCTGCTTCTTGTGCCTCACGATTTACTGCATAAAACTGTTGAAAATCCTTGCATTTATCTCTTAGTGGACAACAGAGACTACATACAATAGTGTTTTTTATATGGTTAAAAACTGGACAATATATCTTTAAGCTGTGTTTTGATGTTTCTTTGGTTTTAGATAGTCGATTATTCATAAAATGTTGAAAAATAGCCTTACAAAATGATAGATTGTTGCTTTAACTTGTTACTTTAACTAAAATAACCCTTTTTATTTAAGAGATAAACAAAATAAACATACTTAATAGTTTTGTCAAAAACTATTCGACACGAAACATAATCGATTTATAATAGAAATAAATATTAATAATGTCAAGATAAATATTAATATTTTGTTTGACTAAAAGAAAGGTTTTAGCGGATTATTTAGGCGTTACTTAGTTGGTTAAATTCAAGGATAGACTAATGAGACCGATAGATGTAGTGAGGATTCTTTTAGCAGGAATATTAGGTGGGGTGGTTTTTACAGTCCCAATCCTAATTGGATGGATAGTGCCAATGGAACATCGGCGAAAAATATTTTATCTACCTTGGTTAATTTTTGCTCGTGGAATTTGCGCTATTTGCCAAGTAGATATGCATGTACAGGGACGTGAATATATAAGGGCAGAAGACTATTTAGGACGACTCTATATTTCAAATCATCAAAGTGCTATAGATATTGCTCTACTAGTTGCGATTTATCCTTTGCCTTTTTTAACAAAGCGAGAAAATTTATACTTACCTTTTATTGGTTTAGCTGGACTATTAGCAGGTAGCATTGCTTTTAATCGCGATAGTGGGTTAGAAAGACGACAGGTGTTAGAAAAAATTGTTGATCGGGCAAAAAGACATACAGCACTCTATATTTTTCCTGAAGGGACTAGAAGTAAAACAGGAGAATTAAAAGACAAAATCTCTCTTGCTTTGTTGCGTATGGCTTGGCGTTCTGGTTTAGAGATAGTTCCAATTGCTTTGCATGGGTCTTATCTAGTAGTAGGACATAAACCACAAGCAGCTAATGGACGTTACCCTGTTTTTATTGAGATAGGCGAACCAATACCAGCAAGTAAGTTTGAAAGTGAAAAAGCCTTTGCTCAACATTGTTGGCAACAAGTAATTAAACAACATGACAAAGTTCTAACAGAATTTAGGGCTGAACTCGGTACAGTGGCAGCTAAAAAGGTTATTAGCGCAGAATCTTAGGTTAAGTTTAATATTCTAGAGATTGATAGTAAAGATTACCACTTGGCAACTCTACAGCACAAAGCCTACCTTCTTGTCCAACACCACAATCAATCGCAATAATGTTATTGCGACTCCAAGCAGTCATTTGATCTGTTGGCATTAAAGCTTCACCTAACATAAGCCTAATTTTGTTAGTTGGCGTATGCCCAACAACAATAGTTTTACCTCTATATTTGCCAAAAAAATCTTTACCTCGATACCAAAGTGCAATTAGTGCAGTATCTGCACACCATTGACCATTATTATCAAGCCTAGAACCAGCATGAACAAAAATGGCATGATCGTTTTCATAACGAATAGGCCGATTTTTTAGATACTCATAGGTTTCCATAGGAAACTTTTTGTTAAAAACCTTCCAGCTAACTTCGTTACTTTTACAATAACTACTATAAGTAGTGTCTCCTCCATTAGACAGCCAGTGCAGAAAATCATCTTCTTTGTCATAGCTATCTAATAGCATTTGCTCATGATTGCCTTTTAAGACTCTTACTTGGCGGGATTTTTCTTGATGTAATTGGATAACAAAATCTACAACTTCTCGTGACTGTGGCCCACGATCTATCAAATCACCTAAAAATACTAACTCATCTGTTTGCCAGTTTATAGGTAGTTTGTCTAGTAGCTTCTTTAGTGTAGAAAATTGGCCATGCACATCACCAATGGCAAAAGTTTTCATTATTATAAATCACCTAGCAAAATAGCTTACACTTATTTTTATTCTTAAACAATATTATTAATTATTAGCCTATGATAAAACAATATTATTAATTATTAGCCTATGATAAAACAATATTATTAATTATTAGCCTATGATAAGATTTTTTGCAAAATTCTTAGATAATCTAAACCATTTTATGGATATTATATTAGGTATAGCCGCTAGTTTAATAGTAATTGGACTTTTGATTATCTCGCTAAGAACACTTTTTGAAAAAAATGAAGCCCCTGGCATAGTAGAACAACGTCTGGATTTAGCGTTAGAAATAGAATTAATTGTCGATGCTATTGAGCGTGTCGCCAATGATGAATAACAAGACTAGACTCCAGTTAAAATAGCTAGTTACCAAAAACCTAGCTAGCTAGCGTTGAGCATAATAGCTAAAGCTGTTACACTCCTAGGCTTCATTCTTCCCAAGATTTTCTTTAAGAGGTTTTTCTTTTATGACTACTACAGAGGCAACGTTGTTTGAAGCCTTCCTAAACCAGCATGATAGCGATGCTTGGACTGATACTATTAATAAATTAATCC
>JAHFUF010000374.1 GCA_023265235.1 Blastocatellia bacterium | reverse complement strand
CTCTTTATAGCCCCAGAGGGGCTTTTAATAATAGACCAGTCCTTTAGGGCTGGGTCTTTAGGGCTAGGTCTTTAGGATTGGGTCTTTTTACATTCCCATTATGCTATAACCACCGTCTACATAAAGTGTTTGGCCAGTTATACCTCTAGAGAGTGAACTAAGTAGAAACATTCCTGCATCAGCAACTTCGCTAAGCTCAGTATTTTTCTTAAGAGGAGCTTTCTGACGATGAAATTCTAGCATATGAGAAAACCCTGAGATACCTGCGGAGGCTAAGGTTTTAATTGGGCCAGCAGAAAGCGCATTAACCCTAATACGTTCCTCGCCTAAGTCATAAGCTAGATAACGCACACTAGCTTCTAATGCAGCCTTAGCTACTCCCATTACATTATAATGTGGGACGACTTTTTCCCCGCCTAGATAGGAAAGTGCCAAAATCGAGCCACCATTTTCTTTCATTAAAGGGCGAGCAGCACGAGCTAGTGCTGTTAAGGAGTAAGAGCTAATATCTTGGGCAATACGATAACCTTCACGAGAAGTAACAATATAATCATTTTCCAACTCTTGTTTAAGCGCGAAAGCAACAGCATGTACTAAAAAGTCTATTTGCCCCCATTCTTCTTGGAGTTTTTTAAAAGCTGCATCAATTTGTTCATCACTAGTAACATCTAGCGGTAACAAAAGAGGGTTTTCTAGTTTAGCTGCTAACTCTTGGACATTTTCTCCAAACCGTTCATTTTGATAAGTTAGTGCTAATTGTGCTCCCTCTTCAGCAACACGTTGGGTAATTGCCCAAGCAATTGAACGCCTATTAGCTACACCTATGACTAACCCTTTTTTTCCTTGCATTAACACAATGTTTTTCCTCGATTATAAAAATATTTGGTTCGTCTAATATATTTGGTTCATTTAGTATACAAGTAGAAAAACCAAGTTTAATTGAAAAGACTATTAGACCATTTACTATATAGCTAGATCAAGTTTATGTGGCTTATTACTAATTACTAAAATATTGTGTTTAACTAGTAATATCGCTTTAGTATTAAAAAATATCATTAACCAAAGTAACATTATCAGACCAAAGACAACTCGTTCTAAATTCAGCAGATATTATTAATTTATTGATAGTATAGATATTTAGCTAGGTGAAACTTTTTTGTGCAAAATGCTATAAATTACTTCTAAGCAAAAAGTTATCTAAATTTATCACATCTTTTCCACAAATTTTTCCACAGGCTTTGTGGAAAAGCTAGGATGATTTTAATTCTTTTCTTTTCTAGCTTCTGGTAATATTTTGCTGCCTTAAAAGAACAAATCAAAAGATTATTTTATTCCCTTTGTTTTAAGACAAACATTTCAATTTTTAAGGAGACCTTTAATGCTACCCAAAGATCTAACTCCTGCGGTTATTGATAAATTAAAAAAAACTGCTGAAACTTACCCTGCTGGCTCAGCATCAGAAAATTTTGATCCTCTACAGTGTTCTTTTCGCTCAAATACAGGGTTTATTGTAAATATTACTTTAGACCCTCGTAGTAAAAGCCCTTATTGGTTACTAAGTATGTCTTACCCTACGCGCCCACCTACAGACCAAGAAGCTAAGGATGTTGTAGCAGCATTTTTTGGTTTAGATGGGTCGCAAAAAGCAGGAAAAGTTCTAATGCCTGAAGGTAGTAACCCTAATATAATTTACTATAGACTTGGTATATAAACCCAATATTTACTTAAAAGTAAAGAGGACAGGAAAACCCTGCCCTCTAAAAACTAAGCCATTAGAATATATGTTGTAAATTGTTGTAAGCTATTGAGCTAATAAAGCTTGTTCTTGATCTCGATTTTTATCGACTTTTTTCCACCAAACTACTACTATCCCCCAAAGTAGAGCCACAATAAAAGCAGCTAGAGCACTAAAGAAAGTAGCTTTAGCAGGAGAAAAATGCCAAACATCTATTGCACGACCTATGATACTAACAGAAATAGCCATTGTTAATGTAAGCAGAGCATTTTCTAAGGCAAACAATCTACCTCTTATATTATCTTCAGTAAGTTTTTGTAACAAAGTTGTACTGACTACCCAAAGTAAGCTCCCACAAGCAGTAACAAACACTATACTTAATGATACTAGCCCAAGGTTAGATACTCCTGACCAAAAACCAAAAAATATTCCTCGCAAGGCAAAGGCTAATAAAATAATATAGATAGAACTCAAGGCACTACTGCGAAAAAATCGCCCTGTAAGTAGAGCACCTAATAAAGCCCCTAGACCATGAACCCCATAAAGGATCCCTACTGAAATAGCCCCGTCTTGACCAATAGGAAAGACTTTTTGCCCATAAATTATTGATAACAACCAAACCCCTCCAGCAGTAACACAAATGCCTGCTTTTACCAATAATATTGCTAATACTTGCGGTTTCCTACGTAGGTACGGAAAAACTTCAGCAAAACTACTGTTATTGGTAGCTATTTCAACCTTATCACTATGTAATGCTATGTTTTTCTCTATTTTTATTCTTAGAAGCAGTCCCGCAGAAATTAAAAATGAAGCAGCATCAACAATAAAAGCAACTTGATTACCAAACAAGCCTGAAATAATACCACCTATTGCTCCACCTATTGCTAAAATAATTGACCAAGTAACCCCAGAAAGTGCATTAGCATGAATTAATTCCTCTCCTTTTGCTAAATTAGGTAATATTGCGGCTCTAGCTGGTTCAAAAAATGCTGTAACAGAAGCCTGTAAAGTAGCAAGCACATAAAGTAGCCAAAGTTGGTTTGGATGGTGAATGGTAAGAAGCCCAAGTACTACTACAACACGTATAAAGTCACATATAATCATTACTTTACGGCGATCAAAACGATCAGCAATCATTCCTGAAATTGGGCTAAAAATAAAAGCTGGTATTAGTTGTAAAATAACTAACTTGCCTGCGTCTTCTGCTTGACCAGAAAATTGCTTGATGATTTGTACTAGTGCAACAAAATTAAGCCAATCTCCTAGTTCACTAACTATTTGTGCTGACCACAACTGTCTAAACTGTTTATTATTTTTCAGTAGTTGCCAATATCCACTTGTTTGAGTATTTTCTTTCATTTATAAAACTATTCTCCAAATTGCCTTAAGTGGTGATCAATATGAAGGTATGCCCATCTTAACCATTCTTCTTCAGACATTTCTCCAAATATTGGGTGTTGTTTCCAGGTAAAATCTTTTTTCTCTTTTGTTAACCTATCAACAAATAGCTTTAATTCTTTTAGATCCTTTTCAAACTCTTTTGGAGGAGTACCTCCTTTTTGTTGGTCTAATTCTGGCATAGTCTTAATTCCCTTAATCCAAGGCACAGGAAGATATAAAGCCATCCATTTAATTAAAGTTCTACCAAATATATTTACTTTTGGGTTTACTTGCTTTTCACCAATTACAGCCTTAAATGAATCATTTAAGTGGCAAAGCATTTGATGTGGAGTCATTTTTCCCCATTGTCTTTTACTATCATGTTTAATTTTTTCTAGTCTTGTTAATATTTCTCTTTTTTCCGGTTCATTACTTAATATTTTCATAAAGAGCCTCCTGTAAGCCAACTAACGGCTAAACTAATCGAGTAGATTTTATTTTTTCCAGCAAAATGACTATTTTTAGCTTATTAAATCTAAAGCCATAGCGTTGATAACTTGCTGCACTAAAATCAAGCAAGGTATAGTTATTACTTTATTATTTCAAACCTTCAACTTATTATCATATTTAGTGTTTAAAATTTGTAAAATTGTAATGTCCTTAAGTTCGCTATATTCTGATAAATAGATTAATAGATTAATAGATTATTTGAATAAAGCTTGTTTTGTTTTGGAGTTAAGATATTGAGTAAAAAGATCCTAATTATTGGCCTAGATGGCATGACGTTTAATTTTATTGATCCTTTAATTGACAAAGGGCGACTTCCTACCATAGCACAACTAATGAAAGAAGGCGTGCGTAGTCCACTAGAAACCATTTTTCCTCCTATTACTTCGGCTGCTTGGACATCGTTTATTACTGGAAAAAACCCTGGTAAGCATGGAATTTTTGAGTTTATTCAACGCCGACAAGGACAAGCGCGTGAGACTGCTGCTAATGCCACTCAACGTAGTGGAAAAGCACTTTGGGATCTTTTTTCCGAAGAAGGTAGACCAGCAATTTCTACTAATTTTCCTATTACTTATCCGCCTACACCAATTAATGGTGTGATGATTTCTGACTTTATGACTCCACGCGGCAGACGTGATATTACAGAGCCTAGTTCAGTACTAGCAGAATTAGAAGCTAAGTTTGGTACTTATAAGCTTTATATGACGGAAACTTATGCTAAAGATAATGTTGATAATGTCCTAAAAGAGTTACATGAGGAAATAGACTATAAGTCAAAAGTAAATTGTCATTTGATGCGTAATTATGATTGGGAGTTATTTGTTACACATATTTGGGGAACAGACCGTTGTCAGCATGAGCTTTGGCATATTTTTGACGAAAGCCACCCTAAGCACGACAAAGAAGAGGCTAAACTCTATCGTGAAAGAATTTATCAGTATTGGGACACAGTTGACAAAGAAGTAGCTAATATGCTTGAGGCTGCTGGGCCAGATACAGCAATATTTATTGCCTCAGATCATGGTTTTGGCCCTGCTCATACTTATTGCGCTTTTAATATTTGGCTTATGCAGGAAGGGTTTTTACAGCTTAAAAAAGACGCTTTAACTAGAATTAAACACTTAATTTTTTCTTTAGGTATTACACCAGAGCTTGCCTATACAATTTTACGCAGTCCTTTATTAAAGAGGCTTCGACCTTCTCGCGGTGTTGGAACACAAAAATCTAAAATGGGATTAATTAATCAACTTTTCTTATCATTTAATGATGTTGATTGGTCAAAAACCACAGCTTTTTCTAAAGGTAATTATGGGCAAATCTTTGTAAACCTTAAAGGACGTGAACTTGCTGGTTCAGTGTCTCCTGGTGAAGAATACGAGAGAGTACGTAATCAAGTAATTGAGCGATTAACCCAAATCAAAAACCCTAAAACAGGAGGCAAGTTTATAGGGACAATCTATAAATGTGAGGAAGCTTTTTCTGGAGAACACCTGCCTGATGCTCCAGATATTTGCTTTTTACCAGAAGATATGAGTTATGTTTCTTTAGGTAATTTAGACTTTATGTCTAATCGTTTTATGGTAAATTCTTTTGGCAATTCTGGTACACACAGGTTACATGGAGTTTTTATTGCTAGAGCCAAAGAGTTAAAAAGCAGTTTCCATTTACCTAATGCTCATATTATTGACGCAGCCCCAACCATTCTACATTTAGCCAATCTTCCAGTACCAGAAGATATGGATGGTATAGTATTAAGTGAAATTTTCACAGAAGAATTCCTAGGCAATCACCCAATACGTGTTGGTAAAGCAGCTTCAAGAGGTCAGGTAGCAGCAACTGAGTTTTCAGATGACGAAAGCGACGAAGTACGAGCTAGACTCCATGAACTTGGTTACATGGGTTAAGGAAAAGCCTTTTATCTCTAAACTTACTTATCTAATCAATTATGAGCGAGCAATCATCAGCACTAATAACAAACTCTGCTAGTAGCTTTCATCTCTACATATTGGCTGGTCTACTAGGAGGCAGCCTTTTAATGCTGGTTGAGTCAGTCGATAG
>JAHFUF010000373.1 GCA_023265235.1 Blastocatellia bacterium | reverse complement strand
CGATGCACTATTCCTGGTCTCATTGGCGAGCCACTACAGTTAGACGGATCTAAATAAGCTGCTAGTCCATTGGCTAGAGTTCCTGTAACAATTCCTGCTGCTGGATGTACAACTAAACCTGCTTGTTTATTTAGCACTAACAGATCGTTATCCTCATAAATAATATCTAAAGGAATTGGTTCAGGGATTAGCTCAATAACTGGTGGAGGTGGAAGCTCTATTTCTATTGTATCGGCAGTGTGAATACGGTAACTAGATTTAGCGGGTTTGCTATTTACTAGGACATCAGAATTGGTAATTTGTTGTTGTAGTTGTGTACGACTAAAAGAGGGGAATTGTATTGTTAAATATTGATCTAGGCGTTTTCCTGCATCATCATCCATTGCTATTAAAGTCGTTATTTCTATAGGGATAGTTTCTAGGGTAATTTTGTTTTCTCCATAAATTTGAGATTTACTGTTCTGTTGCTGGTTTAGGCGTTGGTTTAGGTGTTGGTTTAGGTGTTGGTTCAGGATAGCTAACTTTTGTATGTATGTTTATTGGCTGAGGGTCTTTTTTCCATTGCCAATATTTATAAATAAAAGCAGCTAATGCTATTGGAGCAATTGTCCCAGCAATTAACTGTGAAGTAGAAAGCCCAAGTAATCCACCACGAGGATCATCACGGAAAAATTCTATACTAAAACGTGCAATTGCATAGGTAAATAAATATGTTAGTATAACCTGTCCACGAAACTTACGTACTCTTAGTATATAGAGCAAGAAAATTGTTACTAGTAGCATTATTGATGATTCATATAGTTGAACAGGATGAAGATGAACATCAATTGGTACGCCTGTAAGTTGATGTGCTCGTTCAGTAAATTTAACACCTATCCAATAATCTGTAGGTTTTCCCCAACAGCAACCAGCAGAAAAGCATCCTAATCGACCAGTAAACTGACCTAGTGCGATTCCTGGAGCACAAACATCAGCTAGAGTCCACCAGGGAATTTTATAACGGTTGGTCATAAAAAAGCTTACACTTAAAGAACCTAAAAACCCGCCATAAAAGACTCCAGCAGAACGAATAAAATCTAGTTGGAAAATTAAACCAGGGTTTTGTAAAAAATTCTGCCACTCAACAATAATTAGTAGTAATTTTGACCCAACCAACTCTCCTAGCAACATATAAAGGCCAATATCATATATTTTATTTTTATCATAGCCTTCGCGTGCTCCTAGTGTAGCAGCAAGCCAAAGACCTGCTAAGAATGACAATGCTAGTAATACACCATAAGTGTTTACAGTAAAATTAATACCAGGAATACGAAAAAGTTCTGGTAACACTCTATCGCCCTTTCTTAAGACCCAACCCTAAAGGACTGGGCTATTATCTTCTTAAGACCCAGACCCAGCCCTGAAGGACTGGGCTATTATCAATAGCCCCTCTGGGGCTGTAACTTATGATTTAATCTTTTATTGAGTCTATTTCAGCCGTTACTTCCTTAGCTTCGGCCAGTATATCAATACTAAGCAAGCCCGCGCCAATGCATATTGCCATATCAGCTACATTAAAAGTTGGCCAATGATAATTACCTACGTACAACTCAAGAAAATCTATTACTACTTGTAAGTGTAAGCGATCAATTAAGTTACCAATAATGCCTCCTAAAATAAGTGCTAATGCTACTAATAACAATTTTTTAGTTGGAGAAGCATTAAAAACAAAATAGGTAACTAAACTAATAGCAATAAAGGAAATCCCAGAGAGTAGCCAAACTTTTAGGTTTCCGCCAGTGTCAGAAAGTACACCAAAGGCTATACCAGGGTTTTCAGCATAACTTAGCTTAAAAAAACTAGTAACTATATGTACATCAGGCTTAAAACGTAAATTATTATAAGCCCAATATTTTGTTGCCTGATCTAGTAAGACAACTAGTAGAGACAAAGGCAAAAACCTTAATATTTGATTCAAGGTGCCTCCACAATTTTTAAAGTTTGAGATTAAGATTAAGATTTAAGATTTCCTCTCAGTACGTCTTTAACATACTGAGAGTTTCTCTAAAATATCAAATTTTTATTGGTTTGGCCAACCAGCAATAATGTTATTAGCACAACGGCTACATACTGTTGGATAACGAGGGTCTGCTCCTGTGTTGTCTGTAAAATGCCAACAACGTTCACATTTTTGCCCATTAGCCGCTTGGACTTTTACTTGTAGCTCTGTGGCTGACTCATCAGCAATTACTTCTGTTTGAGAGGTAATAAAAATAAAGTGTAACTGTGACTGATAACCTTGTAAAAACTCTAGCTCTTCACCTTTAGTATAAAGCGACACTTTAGCTTTTAATGATGAACCACCGCCAAAACCGCCTTCTTCAAGAGCTTTTTTAACTCGATCTCGAACAGTAAATAATCTCTCCCAACGTGTTAACAAATCATCTTCTACTAAAGAACTATCATAACTAGGGAATTCTGCTATATGGACAGATGAGGCTTCATTGCCTTCTTTAGGCAAAAAGTCCCAAATCTCGTCTGCAGTAAAGGCTGTTATTGGTGCAGAAAGTAGAGTTAATGTCTTGATAATAATATAGATAGCAGACTGTGCCGAACGTCGCTCAAAAGATCTTGGTGGATAGGTATAAAGACGATCTTTCAAAATATCAAAATAAAGTGAAGATAACTCTAGAGAGCAAAAACCAAGTATTTCTCTATAAGCAAGGTGGAATTCATATTCCTCATAGGCTTTATGAACTTTTTTGATTAGCTCTTGACTGACAGATACAGCCCAACGGTCAATTTCCATCATATCCTTAAAGGGTACTGTATCAGTAGCAGGAGAAAAACCAGCTAAGTTTCCTAGTGCATATTTAGCAGTATTTCTAATCTTGCGATAGCTTTCTGAAACACGCTTAAGTATTTCATCAGAAATGCTCATATCCTCAGTATAATCAATACTTGAAGCCCAAAGCCGCAATATATCTGCACCATGCTGCTGCATTATTTTACCTGGCTCCATAACATTGCCTACAGATTTAGACATTTTTTCTTTTTCTTTATCTAGAACATAACCATGAGTAATACAGGTTTTATAAGGAGAAAAACCTTTCATTTCTAAGCAGCAAACCAGTGAGCTATTAAACCAACCTCGATATTGGTCTGAGCCTTCTAGATAAAGGTCAACAGGCACTTGATAGCCACGTCTTTCCATTGTCATCCAGCTTACACCAGAATCTAGCCAGACATCCATAATGTCCATTTCTTTTCTAAAATTAGTACTTTCACAGTTAGAGCATTTTGTTCCTGCTGGAACTAATTCCTCTACAGGTCGAGCATACCAAGCGTCAGCACTTTCTTTTTCAAAAATATCTGCTACATGGTCAATTAAATCTGCGGAAATAAGCTCTGTATCACAGTCCTTACAATAAAGTGCTGCAATTGGTACTCCCCAAGTACGTTGACGCGAAATGCACCAATCAATTCTATCTGCAAACATATTGTGCATTCGCTCATCACCCCAAGTAGGTTTCCATTTGATTTCACGAATAGCTTTTAATGCACGTCCTCGTAAGTCCGTTTTATCCATAGAGATAAACCATTGTGGTGTAGCACGGAAAATTACAGGTTTACTACATCGCCAACAATGAGGATATTCATGTTCGTAGTCTTCATGCTTAAGTAAAACATTTAGCTCTTTTAGTAATTCAATAATCTCTTTATTAGCAGCAAAAACTTGTTTTTCTCCAAAGCGTTCTACGTCTGATTTAAATTTTCCACGGCTATCAACAGGGCAGTAGACTTCTAAACCATACTGTTTACCAATAATATAGTCATCGTGGCCGTGGCCTGGAGCCGTATGAACACAGCCTGTACCAGCCTCAAGTGTTACATGATCGCCAAGCATAAAAAGCGATTCTCGGTCAATAAAAGGGTGTTGAGCCAACAAACGGTCTAACTTTGCTCCCTTAAACTGAGCGATTACTTTAGGGTCTTGCCACCCAATTTTTTCACTTACTATTTTTAACATTTCGCTTGCAATTATATAAACTTCACCCTCAACTTCTACCGCGCTATAATCAAAGCTAGCACTAAAAGAAATACCTAAGTTGGCTGGTAATGTCCAAGGAGTAGTAGTCCAAATAATTACACTTACTTTTTTGCCTGCAAGTTGTGCGTCTATTTGGCTAGGATCGCTTTTTAGAGGAAAATTTACATAAACAGAAGGGCTAGTGTGTTTTTTGCGAGTAACTTCGGCTTCTGCTAGAGCAGTTTGACAATTAGTACACCAGTGTACAGGCTTGAAACCGCGATAAACGCTACCTTGGCGAATAAAATTACCTAAAGCGCGAAGTGTATCAGCCTCATATTGATAGCTCATTGTTTGATAAGGGTTTTCCCATTCACCTAGTACCCCTAAACGAGAAAAATCATTATTCATATCTGCAATATGACGCTCGGCAAAAGTGCGGCAACGCTTACGAATCTCTAGAGCAGAAAGATCTTGTTTCTTTAGCTTAGCTTTTTCTAATTCTTCTTCGACCTTTTTTTCAATGGGTAAACCGTGACAATCATAACCAGGAATATAGGGTGTGTCATAACCCATCATAGAACGGGATTTAACCACAAAATCTTTTAGAATTTTGTTTAATGCCGTTCCCATATGAATTTTCCCATTAGCATAGGGTGGCCCGTCGTGTAGGTTATAAATAGTTTTACCAGCACGAGCATTTCTTATTTGTTGGTAAAGATTGTTACTAAGCCATTTTTGTAAGCGTGCAGGTTCAGCCTGTACTAGATTGCCTTTTTGGGGAAAACTATTATCAGGCAGGTTTACAGTTGATTTTAGGTCACTAGGAGCTTGTGTTGACATTATTTTTTAATCCTCTCTCTACAAAAATACAAAAGCACCTGAAGTAACGCCCAAGCGTTATCAGGTGCTTTGATGGCAGGCACACCTTTGCCTGCGATTAAATGAACATCTCTTCGTCTTGATAAGCTTCATCAATTTGTTTGCGTTCCTGAGCAAACAAGACATGCAGGAAACTTTGTACTCCTGCTAATACCGCTGCTATTTCGCTGACTGGTGTAAGAACAGTTGTTTGAACAACTTCTGCGGTGTGATCTAGCTTATCTGTTGTCCGACTTACTAGTTGATCTACTTTTTGTACTTGTAAATCGGCTCTTTCTCTTACAGAGCTAACAAGTGCACGAACATTTTCTGCTTCTTCTATAGTGATTTTGCTTAGCTCTAAAGTCGTAGTTTTGATTGCTGCTAAACAACTCTCAGATTCTATTTTAATATTTTGAGTGGTTTGTTTAGCTAAAAGAACAGTTTCCTTGGCTAGTTGGGTTGCAATATAGGCTTCTTTCATAATTGGTTTAGCTAGGGTTAACAACTCATTAATCTGTTCCATTGCTGGACGAGCAGCCAAAATTAGCTTTTGTGTTTCTTCTAAAATTGGCTCACCGCGAGTTTGCAGGAGTTGCATTTTTTGGTGTGCATCTTCTAGCAGTGGTTCAGTGCGGTTTTGTATCCGCCTTAGATTTTCTTCTAGCTTACTTTGTAGTGTAGTTGCTCGTGCCATTAGTTGTTGGGAAACAATAAAAAGCTTAAGCACTGCAATTAGCAGGACTATAGTAAAGATAGAAATGGTAAAAATAAGAATCCACTCTAGATTCACTGCGCTGACCTCTGTTCTGTAAGACGATT
>JAHFUF010000372.1 GCA_023265235.1 Blastocatellia bacterium | reverse complement strand
CTATAAACTGTATATTAACTACACTTGGGTATAATTTGTAATTGGGGGCGTCTAGATTTGACAAACTTGAGGGATTCTGAATAGCAAGCAGTGAAAGCTTAGTCATCACTTAAAATAATCAAAGCAAAAAGAAACGATAACAATAAAGTCGTTTATCTGGACGACTACAGAAAAGCTAAGAAAGACCGCAAGGTTGTTTCTTTAGCTGAGTACCGTAGAGACAAAGCTCAAAAAGAAGCTGCCTAGTTTCTAGGTAGTCCATACAGAGCGCAAGCTTGGCTACCCGCCCATGCTCTGAACAAACACGGTGGCACAAGTCAATAAGTTTCTTGGTTTAGTAATTGGCTTAAGATCAAAACCAAAAAACCGGTGGGTGCTTAACCCATTAATCAGCGGTTCTGATTAAATATTAAGCTAAGCTTGTAGAGATTTAGAATTATTCACTTTTGGACAGGGGGGGCAGTTCCTCCTCGCCTCCAAGACTTTTACAGCACAGTTAATTTTGAGTAGTCTTTAATTTAGGTCAGCTATCTATAAACACTTTTACCACCAGAATGTCCACCAATATCTAAAAGTAAAATAATAAGCTTGTTTTCAACCTGCATCCAAATAATTCTTATATCTCCAGTCACAAATGAACTGTAAACTTTTCCGTATTGAGATAGGAAAACCTTATGAGTTTTTAAGAATTTATATTTAGGATTTGTTCTCAATAACTCAAGTGTTTTTTGAACAGAATCCTGTAATTTCTTATTTTTCTCTGCAAGCTTTATATATTTTCTTCTAAAGTTGCTTGTTGTCTGTAATTCATACATAACTACTAATCTTCTATTAACTGGCTATGCAAAGATTTTGAAAAGTTAAGCTTTTTAGTTTTTCCTTCTTTGTACTCTATCAGTCCATCTGCAATAATTTGTTTTAGGCTTTCTTTGTTAGAACTTTCAGTATCTAATTTACTTACAAAAGAAATAACCAAATTATTGTTTACAAAATTAGTAAGGAGGAGTCTTGCTATTTCATTTACTGAACTGAAACCAACTTCTTTAGCCTTTTTCTTAAGTTTATTATTTAACTCTTCAGAAATAGGGATTTGTAGTTTTAATTGATAAGTCATGATATACCTCTTTTATACCATGATTATACCACAAACAATTATATTGACAATTTTAATAGTATCCAAGCTAAATGAAACTAATAATCAAGCAACCTTTAAATCAAGGTTAAGAAAAACAAGGTGGGAAACATCGTTAACTAGGTCTCCCAATTGTAAGTCTGGCTTGAATTTCGTCGATTATTGAAGAACAACTTTTTTATTTTTAACGTCTTAAATAAATGTGAACTCTAAGTTAATAGATATTTCAAAAAACAAAGCCTTAAAATTTATTATCCTACTCGGTATAGTTAGTCTCTTTGCAGATATAACTTATGAAGGTGCAAGAAGTATTAATGGGCAATATCTTGCAATGCTTGGTGCTAGTGCAACTGTAGTCGGAATTATTGCTGGATTTGGTGAGTTAATTGGTTATGCATTACGTCTTGTTTCTGGTTATCTTACTGATAAGACAAAAAAATATTGGACTATAACATTTATTGGTTATGTGGTTAATTTGCTTGCTGTTCCACTTTTAGCATTAGCAGGTCACTGGCAAATAGCTGCTATCTTCATAATTATTGAACGGTTTGGAAAGTCAATTCGTACACCAGCCCGTGACCTTATGCTCTCACATGCTACTAGTAAAATTGGGCATGGGTGGGGGTTTGGATTACATGAAGCTTTGGATCAAATTGGCGCAGTTAGTGGTCCATTAATGGTTGCCCTTGTTCTTTATTTTAAGGGAAACTATCAGAACTGTTTTTCTTTACTTATAGTACCCGCTCTTTTAGCACTAATAACACTTTTTGTAGCAAAGGTTACTTATCCAAATCCACGTGACTTTGAAATTGAAGAAGTAAAGTTAGAAAATAAAACTTTTTCAAAAACATTTTGGCTTTATATTCTCGCTATTTCTTTGGTAGCTGCTGGATATGCAGATTTTGCTCTCATTGCTTTCCATTTTAAAAAAGTTTCTATAATATCAGAGAATTGGATTCCAGCTTTCTATGCTATTGCTATGTGCACTGATGCTATCAGTGCACTTTTCTTTGGACGCTTGTTTGACAAAATAGGCATTGTTACTTTAGTTATTGCTATTCTTTTATCCTGCCTATTTGCACCATTTGTTTTCTTAGGAAACTTTTATTTTGCACTTATAGGTATGGTTTTATGGGGGATAGGTATGGGTGCTCAAGAATCAATAATGAAAGCTGCAATAAGCAATATGGTAAACATGAATAATAGAGGTTTTGCATATGGAATATTCAATACAGCTTATGGAATATTTTGGTTTATAGGTAGTGCTTTAATGGGGATTTTATATGATATATCAGTTTTATATATTGTTTTCTTTTCAGTTATAATTCAACTTGCATCTATTCCTCTATTACTTTTAGCAAAAAGAAAGTTGCTGCATAATGGATAAAGTAAAAAAAACACTTACTAATACACATCATTTTATACATAAGCATTTTCTATGGATAGTGTTAATAACTTATTTTGTTGCAGCAATTTTACCTGGGTTTGGTTTATGGGTTAGAGATGTTTCATTTGGTGATTTGGTCTGGTTTGATAAAAGCTCAGTGAATTTATCTTTGCCGCTGTTAATGCTCTCTTTTTTACTCTTTGATGCTGCACTTGGAGTAAAGACTAACGAGCTAAGAAGCTCAGTTAAATATCCATTGCTTTTATTTGTTGGATTAGTTTGCAATATTTTCATACCAATTATTTTGATTTTTATTCTGAAATATTTTATGCTTTTCTGGCACAATCCAGATGAAGTACAAAATATTTTAGTAGGTTTAGCTATAGTAGCTTCAATGCCTATAGCAGGCTCATCAACAGCATGGTCTCAAATCACAGATGGGAACCTGGCACTAAGTTTAGGACTAGTAGTTTTTTCTACTATACTGAGTCCGTTTACAACGCCACTGGTTTTACATTCAGTTGGATTTATAGCTACTGGAGACTATGGTGAGGACTTACATGAGTTAGCCAGTAATGGAACCGCTGCATTTTTAATGTTTTCAATTATATTTCCTACTGTTTTTGGATTATTTGTGAAATTTCTTTTAGGTGAAAAAAGAGCAGAAACAGTAAAACCTTTTTTGAAGTTTATAAACGTAATTATATTAATACTGTTAATGTATTCTAATGCAGCTATTGCTCTACCTGAAGCCTTTACTAAACCAGACCCTGACCTCCTTTTAATCATCTTTATCATTACTACAAGTTTATGTATTATTGCATTTGGTGCAGGCTGGTTTATAGCAAAGTTAATGAAAGCTGGAAAAGCAGAGCAATCTTCTTTAATGTTTGGACTTGGGATGAACAATAACGGTGGTGCACTAGTACTAGCTTCTATGGCTTTAAAAGACCATCCCATAATTCTAATACCAATAATTTTTTATAATCTTGCTCAGCAAACCATTGCTAGTATAGTAAATATGAAAATGTTTAAATAAGTGAGCCGTGATAAAGCAAATCTGACGCTATAGGAACAAATAATTTAGGCAGTTATCCCTAACTCAGGAATTGAAATAAAGTCTTCGTATTATTTGAGTTCTTATTACTACCTGTTTTTCAAACAGCTTTCAGTGATATATTTACATTAACAAGGTGGAAGACATTGGACACTAGTCCTCCAAAATCTTTTTTACTTAATATAAATTTTTCAATAAACAAAATCTGATGCTGTGAGATCATAAAAAATCAGCGGATTAGAGAGAAAATATATAAGAATTTATACTACTGGCTATTTTTGAAGTTTACTTTGGGATTTAAAAATGCTAGCCTAATAAACATTGTGCTTAGAATCTAGAAAGAGGTTTACAATGTTAGGTCCAATTACAAAGGTTTTTAATTCTATTGTATATAGAAAGTTTAATAGAGAATTGTGGGATCAAATAACAAAATTGCAGGATCCAAGTGAAGAGGTAAGGAGTAAAGCAGCAAACTCTTTAGAAAACATGGCGGCACGAGAAACCATGCGTGCGAAAGTAAAGAATGCTGTGCCAGCATTAATAAAAACATTAAAAGACTCAAGTCCAAAGGTCCGATATGAAGCAGCAAATGCTTTAAGAACTATAGGTTCATATGCAAAGGATGCAATACCAGCATTAACAGAGTCATTGAAAGATAAAGATGAACATGTACGGGCAATCACAGCACTTGCATTAGGATATGTAGAGCATCCGATAACTTCAGTACCCAAATTAATCCCACTATTAAATGATCCAAGTCCAGGAGTAAGGGTTCTAACAATAGTAGCCTTAAAAGAACTACAAAAATTTGCAAAAGATGCAGTACCAATATTGAAAACTTTGGCACTAAACGATCCCGATAATCAAGTGAAGTATTGGGCAGAAATTGCGTTAGGAAAAATAGATCCGCCACAAGTTGATGAAGTAACACTTATAATTAAATCTAGATAGAGTTTCACTAAAATAACTAAGCAGCCTTAAACGATATATTTACATTAACAAGGTGGGAAACATCATTAACTAGGCCTCCACCAATAAATAATGCATATTGAGCAAGTAATTTTCAATTTTAATTTTGACCACTATTTCTGGTTACCCATTTTTTAATAATTCTTTCAAAAAAAATTATAATGATAACACTGTGACAAGACCACAGAAGATTATCTAGTTAATCTGATTTAAGGTATACATGTAAGCTGATTTTGCCCAGGCGGTATCATACAAGTTCCAGACATAGTACCACCTGCATTAAAAGAGCAAGAACTTCCAGATGATTTTCCTGAACAAGCACTAATTGCTTCTTGTGGTGGTGTACCACCTGGTTGACTACCATCAGATTGCCCTCCAGGCTGGCTGCTGCCTTGTAATACCGGTGTACCTTTGTAACAACCAAGCACATATGGATATTCTAACGTTGCAACATAATGATACATCTCAATTAAATTTCCATCCCAATTGACTTTACTGGTACGACCGTGACACTCATCAAGATTAGCATTAGTTAACAACTTGCCATTTTTATCCTTCTCAACATATATACCAAAACCATCATAAGCATAACCAACGAAAGTGGAAGTATTAGCACCAGTAGCTTTTGCAAGAATGCATGAAGGTACATTGTGATGGTGATATATGCCTTGCTGTTGTGGATGCCCATCACATTGATCATCAATCGTTTCATATGCTGGAGCATCGCGACCTGCTTCATCAAGTGGATTAAAGAGTACAACTCCATCGGTTAATATAGCAATCGCTCCTGCTGGAAGACAACTTGGAGTAGATGCAATTGTTGGATTTAGTGGCAAGGACAAGCTAATGCTTTGTGCTTTTATACTATTTGGATTCCGGTCGTAAGCATAAGCAGGTTCACTCGAAGAAATTGGAAATATTCCAGTAGTATGATTAATCGGTAAGCTATTGCCTGTAATCACCCGTTTGTCACCAGAGGTTGTGACACTAAAGGTAGCATTTGGCCAGCTTACATTACCAGATACCTTGACTTTTTTAGTGGAGTCCCAAGTGTTTGCAGCAGTATTAACCCAAGGACCAACTACTGAAGCACCAACACTACTGTCAAACATTGTTTGGCATGAGAATACATTGCCAACTTTTGCAC
>JAHFUF010000371.1 GCA_023265235.1 Blastocatellia bacterium | reverse complement strand
TTTAGTAAAAGGCAACAACTTTCGCCTACAACCTGGTAATGTGGTAACTATCGAACCAGGAATTTATTTACCAGGTGAATTTGGAGTAAGGATAGAAGATGTCTTTTTGATCACAGAAAAAGGGTGTCAAACCCTTTCCCAAAGAGCGGCTACTATCTAGGCAACATTATAAAATGGTCTTTGCCTCTATATACTAACTATATAGTATTTATAGGGTTATTTAGAAAATCAAAAATAAGAAGTTTTTAGGATTTTTGCTAAAGCTGAGTAATTTAGTTTTATGGTTGTAAATTCTTGACTTTTTATCTCCTTAGTGCTAAAAATGCTAGTAATTCTTTTCAGAATGTATTAAATCAAAAATATCTGTAGTAAAAGCTTAACTAAATAAGCGAGGGAAAAATGTTAAAGAAAAAACACATTCTAATCTTTTTTAGTGTTGCACTAGTAGTAACTACCACAATAATAACTGCATCAGCAATTGTTAAGCCTGGACATATTAAACAAGATAATAAATCTATTAATATAGTTAAACCTGGACATTAATCATCAGGAATAAAACATGCTAGTAAGACAACAAACCTTATTAACCAATTTCACTTTAAGAGTAAAGTTATGAGAATTCGCACTAAGTATCAAACTTTAACTTTGTTAATCTGTGGCCTAATAGCATTATTTTTTAGCTTGCCCACTCAAGCGGATTCGCCACAGCCTAATACCCTAATATCATTACCAAGTAAGCTATCTGATTTAAACAATGTAGTGTTTACTCAAGATGGTCGAATAGGTTTAGTAGCCGCTTATAGTGAGTCAGATAGTTCTAGTGGCCATTTTGTTTACAGTTTTGATGCTGTAACAGGACAAGTACTCGATACTTTTGATGCTAGTAAGGTAGGAGCTATTAACCCAACTAAATTAACAATAACTTCTAATAACCTACTAGTTATTTCTGCCAGTGCTAGTGTAACAGATGAGTCAGCACTTCTTATAACACCTGTTAACACAGACGGTTCTTTTGATCTTAAACATCGCGTAAATATACCTTTTTTTGTTCCTACAACTGATGATGATACTATTTTACCTGATGATGTTGGTTTGTCAGCAGATGGTAAATATGGCATTTATTGTAATAAAGCGAGTGTTTTTGTTTTTTCTACCACAACAGGACAAACTTTATTTCAAGAAAATGTTGGTGTTGATGGTTATAGTCCTAAAAACCGTTTAGAAAGCTTCTCTTATGACCCCATTATTAATAGGTTAGGAATAGTTAAACAAAAAGACAATCAATACTCTTTGTATGTCTATAGCTTAACTAGTGAAGGCCACTTAGAAGTAAAAGGCTTAATAAACACATTAGCAGATGAAATTATTGGGTTTGGCTCAAAAGTAGCTTTTAATGAAGATGGTACTATTGTTTATATAGCTTCTTCAAATAAAGGCTTTGTCTCTTCTTATGATATTCAAACAGCTAGCCCAATAGCACGTAAATATATTGTAGGTCTTGCTGATAGTAATGAAGATGATGCTCGGGTACTACCTATAAATATTCAATACAATAGTAATACTCGACAGGTTTATATTCAAAAACCAGGTCATATTCAAAAACCAGGTCATATTCAAAAACCAGGTCATATTCAAAAACCAGGTCATATTCAAAAACCAGGTCATATTAGTGTTGTATCATCAGACTTATTTCAACTTTCTTTAGACAAAGAACATACTAGCCCATTAACAAGCTTTGCTGTTAGTCAAGATGGTTCACTTTTATATGTTGGAACAACTAAAGGCGATTTTTTCAAATTTAACTTAGCAACTCCAGAAGAATTCTTACAAATTAACTTTGGAGATTTGCTCCAATTAGGATTAAATGAGCAAATGCAAAATGTAGTAATAACTCATCCACAGGGACTAAACTTAATTAATGCTAATTAAGTTTTGCTAAATAAAGGTTTTGCTAAATAAAATAGGACAAAGCTTAAATATAAGTTTTGTCCTATTTTTTTAACTCACATATAATTCTGACAATAAAAAAGCTAAATCAACTTAAGAGTGTCTTACTGTAGCAACAAATCTATCTCCCAATATTTCCGAAACTTTATCAAATAATTCCCCATTAATATGTATTGCAACATTCTTATCATCTTCACAACGAATAATAGGATTACGGGCTTGTTGTTGTAACATACTTAAATTAGAAATAAAAAACTGTCTTCTTACCCAAACAAAAGCTTCTCCAGCTTGAATCAAATCATCTGAGCGACGATCTGTAGGAGGAACCAAGAAAAACAAAGACTGTTTTTCGCCACGTTGATTATCTGCCATTACACGATACCTACCACCAACTAACCAATAATGTTCTTTAGTAGTTATTTCTGGCTCAACATGTAAAACATCCCCTTTTCTAAAGACTACATAGTCACCAAATTTCCCTATTGCAGACAAAGCATCTCGTTGTTCTTCTGTACGGGCAAAAGCGTCTATTACAGCAGATGTTAACCAATCTTGGAAATTAGCTGCACGGACTTCCCTTCTAGGTTTAGCTTCGGCTTCTTGTTCTGGGTCAAAGCGTGCTAGTACTTTGATTTGTTTAGTTAAAGTAGCTCCAACTGCTCCAGAATTTAATTTGCCTTGTAATCCAGATCCTTCAAATTTGGCTAAAATAACAGTGATATTATCATCTCCACCACGTTCTTTAGCTAGGTTTATCATTTCCATTCCAGCATTATGTAAATTACTAATACTACTATCTATTATCTTTTTCATTTCAGGAGCAGTAAGTTTACCTGATAAACCATCACTGCAAAGCAGTAAAATATCATTAGCTTGCAGACGTATTGAAGTAACAGCAATTTGGAGAAACTCTTGGCTACCAATAGCTTGTAGTAATATATTACGGTTTTTATTAGTAGCAGCCGATTCAGCAGAAATAGCACCTGAATCAATTAACATTTGAATCATTGTTTGATCAGTAGTTAATTGTTTAATACGCCCATCGCGAAGTATATAAGCTCTAGAATCACCTACTTCTGCAACATAAGCAATATCTTGTTCTACTAGCACTGCTGTTGCTGTAGCACCCATATTAGCCAACTTTTGATCTAGTTGACGGTGATAGGAAACTGTACGGTTAGCTTCTTCTACAGCCGCTTCTAAACGGCTTTGTGGAGATAATTGCTTAGGGAGTTTTAGAAGCTCATTTTTAATGGCTCCAACTGTTAGTAGGCTAGCAACTTCTCCTCCTTCATAACCACCCATACCATCTGAAACTACTAACAATATATTATGCTTTTCTACAGGACGTATTAGCTTGTAGTTATTTTCTAATAGCATTCCTGACTCTGGCTCAACCATTAAAAACATATCTTCGTTGTTGTCTCTTACCAAGCCAACATCAGTTAAACCAATTAATAATGTTGAAATAATTCCCCCACTCATATTCACCTCACCACAGATTAAATAATTAGTTCACCTAATCATAAGACAGATTCTCATTTTGACTTTTTATAATACATAGAGATTATAAATCAAACAAGACTTGAATAAGTAACTGCTATTATTTTCCTAAACATTTTCTAAAGGTAAATTAATAATAAAGCAAGTACCTACCCCTAATTGGCTATTACAACTAATATGCCCATTATGTGCTTCAATAATACGACGACAAATTTCTAGGCCAATTCCTGTACCCTCTTCCCCTTTAGTAGTAAAAAAAGGTTCCCAAATTGCAACCATAATTTCTGGTGAAATTCCTTCACCATTATCTGATACTTTAATTACAACATCTTTTGCCACTATACTTAAGTTAATATTTATTTCCCCAGTATATTCTTGAGTGGCTTCAACGGCATTACGAATTAAATTAATAATTACTTGTTCAAGTTTTTCTTCATTAAAAACTAACTCTGGTTCAACATCATAAGTAAAATTTATTGTTCTTTTTGATACCCCTGTATCAAGTCTAATAATAGAGAGAGTTTTTTTAATTGCTGGTACAATAGGTTTTCTAGTTTTCTCATACTGGTCTGTACGATTACGTGCAAAAGCACGAATCTCTTCTACTAGTGCTAAAGCGCGCCGTTGCCCTTCTAAAACCATATTGGTAAATTGCTTTACTTCTGGATCATCACTGTATTTCATTTCAATAAATTCAATCCCTGTCAGTAAAGCTAAACGATTACGTATTTCATGAGAAATAGCAGAGGTAAGTTTACCAATGGTTGCCAAGCGTTCTGTTTTTATTAATTGTTCTTGAGTAGCGCGTAGTTCTTCAATTAACTTAAGGTTTTCAATTACTAACCCTGCTTCACGCGCAGTTGCCATTAAAAATTCCAGGTCTTCGGAATTAAATAATGCTGCTTTGGTACGACTATCTAAATAAATTACTCCCCAAACTCTTAATTTTGAGCTAATTGGAGCAGCCAATACAGAACGAATATTTTCTAAAATAACACTAACATTAGTAGCAAACCTCTCATCACTTGTAGCGTCATGGGTTAGAATAGCAACTTTTTCCTTAAAAGTATGCTCTACAATTGTATTACTAACTATACTTCTATTAATTTCTTTTTTTTCTCTACTATAAGCCAGAGCCACTTCTAATTGATTTGTCCCAGGATGATGAAGCAAAATAGCTCCTTGGTCTATGGGTAAAGCCTTAAATAATTCGCTTAACCAAGTTTCAGCTAACTCATTAACACTCTGTGCAGGCAGTAATTTATGAGTAATTTCATAAAGTGATGCTAAACGCTGCAAGGTTGTGCTAGTAACATACTCTGGCTTTTGCATTAAAGCTGTATTAAGGAATCTTGTTTGTTGATCAGTAATTACCGTTGCTCCTCTCAACTCAGGGTCAATATTGACTGGAGCATGACTATCAGTAGCTTGGGCCTCTACTATAGGTAAACCTTGTGTCCTTTGTTGAGTATAACCAAAAGTTAGTTTAGTCGCGTTTAGTCCTCCTAAAACAATTTCATCTCCTGTATTAAGCATATGTTCTTGAACTCGTAGCCCATTAATAAAGCTACCACATTTGCTTTCTTTGTCGCGAAAAACATACTTCCCGCCCCAAACCTTTACTATCTCGGCGTGGCGCCGAGATATACGAGAATCTTCTATACGTAATTCATTTTCGTAAGCTCGTCCAATAGAAAAAGAGCTTTGGGTGATTTCTACTCGACAAGGAAGATTATCTTCGTCTAAAAAATCAAGATAAGCCACTTGTTCTTGCTCACTTGACATAGTTTTACTTTTTCCCCTCAATATTAGCTTTATACAATTAGTACAGATTAAGACATTTTTTTGATGCTATTTTACTATTAGCTATTTATACTAGACAATAACATGCAGGTCTTATTTATCAACTATCTATTTAGAAACTTTTGGGTTTTTATTAGCTATGAACGAAAAGTCCTAGTTATCTAGTTATTTAAGACATTATAAAATACAAACCTGACAAACTAAAGAGATAAAAATCTGCTATATGATTAGTATTCTAGGGAGTTTTTCCTATTTTTGCTTTGCACATCTTAATTAGACCAGTTTAGACTTTTTGAAATAAATACTTCATTTTAATAGAAAATTTATAAATCTATGATAAAAGACACGCAGCAATTTTCAGCAGACTTAATAGAAACTGCTTTAAGACTCTACAAGTTTAAGTTACGTCATAAATGGAAATTAGGCGATCAATTTTGTGTTACA
>JAHFUF010000370.1 GCA_023265235.1 Blastocatellia bacterium | reverse complement strand
ACAAAGCTATAGAGCTACGTAATGGACAATTTGCCAAAGCCTATTTTAACTTAGGCAGAGTGCTTTCAGATATGGGCGATCTTGACGGTGCTATTACTTCTTATCGCACTTCTTTAGAGCAACAATCTAATAACCCAGACAGTTATTACCACTTAGGTTTAGCACTAGCACGTAAAGGCGTACAAAATGATGCTATAGCTGCTTATCGTACAGCAATTGAGCAGCGTGATGGGGTAAATGCCTGGGCTTATCATAATTTAGGCTTAGCCTTAGTGCGTACAGGTGATTTAGATGGGGCAATAGCCTCACATCATAAAGCAATAGAGCAACGTCAAGGTGATTTTCCTAAAGCCTACCATAACTTGGGTTTAGCCTTAGCACAAAAAGGTGATTTACAAGGGGCAATAGAGGCTCTACGTCAAGCTATTGGGCAGAGGCGTGGGGCAAATCCAGAGAGTTACTTTGAGCTAGGAAAAATTTTGTTTCAGTCAGGTAACAGTGAAGAAGCCATTAAATGCTTGCGCCTCTCTATTGAACAGCGTACTAGCCCTTTTCCTCAAGCACATGCAGAGCTAGGTAAAACACTGTTTTCTGCTGGTCAACTAGAAGAAGCTATACAAGAATTAGGGGCAAGCCTAGAACTACAGCCAGAAAACCCTGAAGGACATCATACTTTAGGGCGTGCTTTTTTACGTAAAGGTGCGCTAGAAGAAGCAATAGCTTCACTACGAACAGCTATTGAACAGAGCGAAGAAAAATTTCCTTGGGCATATCATAATTTAGGTGAAGCCTATTTTGCTAAAGGTGAACTAGAGTTAGCCATTGAATGCTACCGTATAGCTATTAGCCAAAGTGTGCGTTATCCACGCGCTTACTTAGAATTAGGGCGCGCCCTATATAGTCGAGGCGAAATAGCCGAAGCTATTAGTGCTTTTCATACCGCAATTGAACAACGAGGTGGGAATTTTTCAGACGCTTATTATGAACTAGGACGAACTTTTGTATTTGGTGAAGATCTAGATGCTGCTGTATCAGCTTTCCAATCTGCTGTAAAACAACAGCATAACTTTCCTGATGCTCATAATGAGCTAGGTATGGTGCTTTATCGCCAAGGAAGGTTAGAAGATGCTGTAGCCTCATTTCGGACAGCTATTCAACTTCGAGACGGTAAATTTGCTAGAGCACATAATAATTTAGGCTTAGCTCTCTTTGATGCTGGTCAACTAAAAGAATCTTTAGAAGCTTTTCGTGCTGCAATTACTTGTCAGGCTGTTTATGCAAAAGCTTATCGTAACCTAGGTCGCTCACTCTATGCTAGTGGTCAACTAGAAGAAGCTGTAAAAGCTTTTACTACTGCAATTGAACAAAGAAAAGGTGAGTATGCTGAAGCTTATCATGATCTTGGGCTTGCCTATTATTCCCAAGGCAACCTACCTGATGCAATTAGTTCTTATAAAAAGGCTGTTGAACAACGTCCAGACAAACGCTACCCGGAATCTTACTATAGTCTAGGTACTGCTTTTAATGCTGAAGGAGAATATGCAAACGCGATAGAAGCTTATCGTAAGGCAATATCTCAGCAAAATGGTGTTTACCCAGAAGCACATTACAGCCTAGGGTTAGTGCTAATGCAACAAGGAGATTATACTCAAGCAGAACAAATTTTGCGCCGTACAATTGAACAGCAACCTATGTTTCCTTCTGCCTATTATAGCCTAGGACTAGCCTTGCATCGCGCAGGGCAACTAGAGCCTGCTGTAGCCGAGTTTCGCACAGCTATTAAGCAAAATCCCAATTTACCTTGGACGCATTATAGACTTGGCCGTGTGCTTTATGAATTAGGTCAATTAGACAATTCTATTGCAGAACTCCAACAAGCAGTACGCCTACAACAAAATTTCCCTGAAGCACATTGTGATTTAGGTCGTGCTGTTTATGATAAAGGTGATCTTAATTCTGCGATTACTACCTATCGCACAGCACTACAACAACTTGGCAACCTACCAGAAGCCCTTCACGGTCTAGGCCGTGCGCTAGCAGATTCAGGTGATGTCAAGCAAGCTATTACTTTTTATCGTCAAGCTATTTCTACTAAACCAGATTTTCCTGAAGCCTATCACGACCTAGGACGTACTTTGTATGAAATAAGCGATCTAAATGGTGCTATTGATTGTTACCAACAAGCCTTAAAACAATCAGGAGACTTTGCCCACGCTCATCACGATCTAGGTATAGCACTTGCAGAAGTTGGTAAAACTGAAGAAGCTGTAAGCCATTTAGAAAAAGCCGTAAAATTACAACCAACCAACTTTGCTACAGCACACCATAATTTAGGTACTGTTTTGTTTGAATTAGGTCGCGTTAATGAATCTATAGGTGGTTTTCAAGTAGCAATAGAACAATTCCAAGGTCGTTGTCCAATGACGCATTATAACCTAGGCAACGCGCTTTATGCTGAAGGTAATATTGATGGTGCACTAGCTGAATATAGGGTTGCTATTGAACAACAACCTTACTTTCCTGATGCCCATCGCAACCTAGGCAATGCTTTAGCTCGTAAAGGTGCTTTAGAGTCTGCTAAGACTTATTATCAAATGGCAATTCAACAAGGAGACAATAACCCAGATGCCTATCATGACTTAGGGTTAGTCTACTATGGTAAAGGCCAACAGGATGAGGCTATAGGAGCATTTAAGCAAGCATTAAAAGCTAATAATATTGACCCACAAACACATCGTGGCCTTGGGCTAGCACTTTATGAACGAGGGGAAATTGATGGAGCAATGGCAGAATTTCGAGTTGCTATTGAACAACGCAAAGGCGAATTTGCTGAAGCTCACCATGATTTAGGTAGAGTTTTATTTGATCAAGGGCAAGCCGAACAAGCTATTAGTGAATACCGTTTAGCTCTTGAACAAAGAAAAGGACATTTTCCTAAAGCACACTATAATTTAGGCTTAGCTCTTACAACTACAGGGCATTACTCAGACGCAATACAAGAACTTCGGTTAGCCATTAGTCAACAAAAAAATAATTTTCCAGAAGCTTTTTATCAACTAGGAAAACTCCTAGCCAGAGAAACGCTTCTAGATGATGCTATTAGTTGTTTCTATACAGCAATTGAACAACGACAAGGAGCTTTTCCTGAGGCTTATTATCATTTAGGGCTGGCTCATTCTCGTAATGGAGATGTTAATTCTGCAATTACTTCATATCGTCGTGCTATTGAACAGCGACGTGGTAATTACCATGAAGCCCATCAGGATTTAGGACGCGCACTCTATCGTAAAGGCGATTTAACAGGAGCTAATGAAGAATACTCTATTTCCTTACGCCAACGTTCTGCACAATCACAAGAAGATCACTTACAAGAACATAATTCATTAGAAACAGACGCTGAGGATCTAGACGCTGAACTAGAAATAGGTCTTAGACAGGCTGCACCACAGCTTTTTGATGGTAATAACGAAAAGACAAGTAAACGACGTAAGGTTATAGGTAATGTTGAAGAAGAAGAAATGGAATCATATGATTCTATTGAAGTAAACGATGTAGATGATGAAGAAGAAACTGAGCCTCCTATTCAAACGTAACCAAAGTAAAATTTAGTTTTTAGGAAAACCTATGTCTACTAATCCTAAAAGACACTACTCAGTAAAAGAATATTTTGAAATAGAAAAAAATTCAGACATTAAGCATGAATATATCTATGGTGAGATTTTTGCAATGGTTGGGGCTAGCAGAAACCATATCAGAATTACTACTAACCTTACTACTAAATTACAAAACCAGTTTCATTCTAGTACATGTGAAACATTAGGCTCTGACACTAGAATAAGAACAAATGCTCATCTATATAGATATGCAGATGTATCAGTAGCTTGTAATGCTGAGTTTGAAATCTTTGAAGGGCTAGACTCTTTAATAAATCCTATTCTCATAGCAGAAATACTATCTAGATCTACAGCAAGGTTTGATAGAGATACTAAATTTAGAGAATATCAGCAAATAGAATCTTTTAGATATTATTTACTAGTAGCACAAAATGAAGTACTAGCTACTTTATTTACTAGGCAAGAAAATAATATGTGGACTAGTCAGAACTTTAGTAACCTAGATGATGTTATAGAATTACCTGTTATTAACTCTAGATTAAATGTGAGAGATGTTTATTTAAGAGTGCAATTTTAGTAAATTGCCAGCAACATATAGTTGCTATTCTGTATCTACTTTAATAAAAGGTTAAAAATAAGACATAGCCCTATAGTTTTACTGTTGCTTGATAGCCAAGTTCAGTAATTTTGTCTATAAGAGTTTGTTGGTTTATTTGTTGATTGTCATGTTCTACAGAAGCACTAGCACCAGTTAAATCAACAGAAATAGCTTGTACTCCTCTAAGATCGCTTAACTCGCTTTCGATTAATTTTTTGCAAGCACTACAATGCATCCCTGTAATAGTTAGAGTAGTTAGCATAAAAACCTCGATCAATCATAATGATTAATGATTAATGCTTAATGTGTAAGCTAGGAATTGTTAATTCCGTAATACACGCCATTATAGGTTCTTAAAAAGATTAGCTCAAGAGATTGAACCCATAATTAAAAGGGGCTTTAAAGGGGCTTTAAGCTAGGTAGATGCAACCTCAAGATAGCTTAACGAAACTAAAAACCATACTTCTAGCGCGGAGCAACCCACATGAGAAAAACTACTCTAAATACAAGGAAGATTACTAGACTTGTATGCCTAGTCCTACTTTGGCAATTACTAATTATTGGCAATATTTGTAGTAACCAAGCTTTACAACAGGAAACTCCACGCCCTCGTGTGAGTAAACCAACCAAGGTTGATGCCAAAGAATCATCGCCAATTGATGAAAGTGATGGAAGCCTTTCACAAACAAAAGATTCAAAAGATTCAAAACACTCAAAAGACACACAAGATCCTAAAAACCCAAATAACAACCAAGATATTTCAGATGATACAGGCACAATAAAAATAGGCGTAGACTATATCCAAGTGGCTTTTTCTGTTGTAGATGAAAAAAATCGGCTTGTAACAGACCTAAACCCAAGTGAAGTAAAGCTTTATGATAATGGACAAAGCCAAGAACCAGAGTTTTTTCAACGTAGCAACAACCTACCAATGATGCTAGCGATTTTAATTGATACTAGTGCGAGTCAACAGTTTTTGCTTCCAGATGAAAAAAATGCTGTGTCAACCTTTTTTGATACTTTTTTTCGTGAAGGAAAGGACTACGGTTCAGTACTTAGTTTTAATGGAGAGACTTCACTAGCTATTGGGTTGACAAGCAATCTATCTCGCCTAAAGAGTGCATTACAACGTGTGAAAAAAGATGAAATTTTTCGTGATGATGAAGGAGGGGTTTCTAGCTTAAGTACTGCTCTTTATGATGCAATTTATATTACTGCTATAGAGATTTTGGATGGAAAAACTGCTAGACGAATAACTAGCCGAGGTCGTACAACTTCTCAAAATAACTCAGGGCGTTTAGCAATACGACGAGCAATTTTTGTACTTACTGATGGGGTAGATAATTCTAGTGAAACTAGGGTTAGTCAAGCAATTCGTACAGCACAAAGGTTAGGGATTAACGTTTATGCCTTAGGCATTGGTGATAGGTTTCGTTTTGGCAATGTTGATCAACAATTGCTAGATCGTATTTGTCAACAAACAGGTGGACGAG
>JAHFUF010000369.1 GCA_023265235.1 Blastocatellia bacterium | reverse complement strand
AGAAAACCGTCAGCAAGACATAGCTTCACGCGTTGATTATCAAATATCGAGTAAAAATCGTGTTTCTGTACGTTATGGTTTTACTAGGTTTAAGTCTCCACTTGGTGGCCCAACTTTCCCAGGTACTGAAGATGAAGGCAATGTTTTACAACGTAGTCAATTAGCTGCCTTTACTTTTACTTCAGTTTTAACTCCTAATCTAGTTAATGAATTTAAGCTTGGTGCTAACCGATCTAATCTCCCATTTAATGGCCCAGGAACAGCTAATAGTTCTACTAAATTGGATGATATGGTTCGTGCTGCTTTGAGAAATAACGGGGCAGATGTTAGTTTGCCATCTTTTGGGACTCGTAATGGCCAAGTTATTAATCTGAATTTTAGTAGTATTACTGGTTTAGGTGGATTTGATTCACAAAGCCGTTTTACTGGTACAACTGTCATTTCTGATAATGTTTCTTATAACCGTGGTAAACATGCATTTAAGCTAGGGATTGAAAGCCGATTTGTTTACTCTAATAGTGATACTAACTTTGGTCGTTCTGAAGCAATTAGTTTTGCTCTACCAGGTACTTTTGGTTTCCCAATTTTGGCTGACTCTCGTGGAAATGATATTCCTACTACTGGTACTGGTGCCACATTTAACAACTTTGCTAGTACTCTTTATGGTCTAGTTGATTTCCAAACACAAACCCAATTCTTTAATGTTAGACGTGAACGCACTGATGGTAATGAACGCGGGTTTAGAGTCCGTGAACTAGATTTTTATGTTCAAGATACTTGGAGATTGTTTTCTAACTTTACTCTTAACTATGGTGTTAGATATGAATTTAAGGGTGTTCCTTTTGAAACTAATGGACAACTTACAACTCTAGTAGGGCAAGATCCTAGTGGATTTGCTCCTAGTGGAGGATTTCTATTTACTCAAGTTGGTAATAACACCATTCAAGAAACATCAACAAAGCTCTATGATGATGATTTCAACAATTTTGCACCACGCTTTGGCTTTGCTTGGGATCCTTTTAAGAAAGGCAAAACCTCGATTCGCGGTGGTTATGGAATATTTTATGATCGTGTATTTGGTAACCTCTTTACCAATGCTCGTGGCAACCCACCATTTGAATTTTTATTTCAAAACATTCCTGCAATTAATGATTTAAATGATGCAATCCTAGAAAACCTTCCTCGTATTCCTACTATACAATCAACTAATATAGTTGTAGATGGGGATGAACTTGCTCCAGTAATTTTCCCTGTCAAAGGTAAAAATGGTGTAAGTAACAACCCATTTAAGAACGACTTCCGTAACCTCTACACACAAAACTTTACTTTTGGCGTTCAACAAGAATTACTTCGCAACTTAGTTCTAGAAGTAGATTATGTTGGGGTTAAAGGCACCAACCTCTTAAATGTGATTGATGGTAATTTGACAAACGTAAGGCGTAAAAATACAATTACTGGTAAAAATACTCCTATTAGTACCAGTGGTCGTCGTAATTACTTAAATGGTTCTCTAAACACAGCCTTCAACATTGCTTTCTTGAACTTAGCCTCATCTTTTTCTACCTACCATGCTCTAACTGTTAGAGTAACTAAGACTTTAACTGATGCTAGGTTTGGTACTGGTCAAATCCAAGGTGCTTATACCTATAGTCACGCTATTGATGATGGTAATGATCCATTAGTTGCTAGTGCTGGTGGACGCTCCTTACCTAGAGACTCTTCTGGTTTTTCTGGAGGCCAAAGAGCAGAACGGGGTAATTCTGGTAATGATACTCGTAACCGTTTTGTAATGAATTTTATTTATGACTTCCCATTTAAGGCATCAAATAAAGTGCTCAACCAAATTGTTAGCAATTGGTCAATGTCTGGTATTTTCCAAGTTCAAGATGGTAACCCATTTAGTATTTTCTACAACGGTCTTGACACTCAAGGTACAGGCATAAGTGCTCGTGGACGTTTTGCTAATGGTAGACCTGGTATTACTCCAGCAACAAATATTAATCCTAGACTCCAAACAGGCCCATCCTCTAGCTTATTCTTAGCCGCTTCTGCTTCTTTATTAGACGGCAACCAAGGCGATGTGCCTCGTGGTGCATTTGTTTCTCCAGGGTTTAACCAGGTTGATTTTTCTGTTATCAAAGGTTTTAGCCTCAAAGAGAAAAATCAATTCTCCGTTCGTGCTGACTTCTTTAACTTGTTTAATCGAGTCAACCTTGGCCTACCAAATACAACCTTAGGCAGTCCATTGTTTGGTATTTCTACTACTGCTGGTGCTTCTAGAGTTATTCAATTTGTAGCACGTTATAACTTCTAGTTTTAGCAACAAACAACATACTTAAAATACAAATACAAAAGGAGAGACTTATTTAAGTCTCTCCTTTTTGTTTAATAATTTAACCATTATTAAATTATTGTACTAGTAGATATTCCATATGCTCATTAAGTAGCTTAACAGTAGCTACCATTTCATCTAAGACAGCAAAAAGCAGTATAGGATCGTGTAATAAACCATCCTGATGATAATTTAGCTTTTCACCTGTTAACTCAAACCTTCTGCCTAATCGCCTATATTCTTGTTGTAAAAGTAAAAGTTGTTCTATTACTTGTGGGTGCAAGCGTTTTTTGAATGAACGATTATTTATTTCCTGATTAATTGGCTCTAAATTTTCGTCAGGAGATTTTACTTGTCCTGAAAGTATTTTGTTAATATTACTAAAAGTCCCATTAGGACAACTATGCAAACAATTCTTTAACTCTTCTGGATAAAAAACTTCTACTATTACATGTGAATGGGATTCTTTTAACAAACTAAGAGCCACTCTATAACTGTTATGCTCTCCATCCAAACGAATTAATTCTTTGCCTGTTTGAGGCGTGCCACTACTAAAAAGCATTGAGTTATCCAAGCCTACTTGAAACCAGCGTTCCTTGATTATGTCCCAGGAATGATAATTACTTGTAGTACTACGGAATATAAAAAATATTGCTATTGCTAGGGCAATAAATACTATGTAAAGCATACAATCAAGACCCAGTAAAACATACAACCAAGACCCAGCCCTAAAGGACTGGGCTATTAACGGTAGCCCTTCTAGGGCTATAAAGAGATGAAGGCTAAGACAATATAAATTTATAATACATGGAATTAACTTTGTAATTTATTGAAAATAAAGAAAATTCTTGATGTCCCACTAGGGACATTTGATAGTAGCCCAGTCCTTTAGGGCTGGGAGCTAATTTAATCAACTAGGATAGATATTTACAAACCCTGTCGCCCATTTCTGTAGTAGATAATTTCCCACCTAAATCTTGCGTCATTTCCCCTAGATTAAGAGCTTTAATTACTGATTTTTCAATCCCTTTAGCCACTTCTTTATAGCCAACATAATCTAACATCATTGCAGCAGTAAGTATTGCTCCTAGAGGGTTAGCAATGTTTTTGCCTGCATATTTAGGCGCAGAACCATGTACTGGCTCAAACAAAGAGACTTTTCCAGGGTGTATATTACCAGAAGCTGCCATTCCCAACCCGCCTTGTAAAGTTGCTCCTAAGTCTGTAATAACATCGCCAAACATATTATTGGTTACTATTACTTGATACTGATCTGGATTTAGCACCATCCACATAGTTAGAGCATCAACAAATTGTGTGTTAGTTTCAATACTTGGATAACGAGTAGCTACTTCAGCAAATGTACGCTGCCATAAATCATGGCCATATCGCAAAACATTAGATTTATCTGTCATTGTCACACGGTTGCGCCCATTATCTTTAGCATATTCAAAAGCAGCAACAATAATACGTTCCACCCCTTTACGAGTGTTCATATCTTCCTGAATAGCAACTTCATCAGGGGTACCTTTTTTGAAACAACCTCCGATATTAACATACATGCCTTCGGTATTTTCTCTAAAAACAGTAAAATTAATATCTTTGCTTGTTCGGCCTTTTAAGGGAATTAGGCTATCGTGTAGAGGTTTAATAGGGCGAAGGTTAATATAAAGATCTAGGCCAAACCTCAATCCTAATAGGATATCAGCCGCATGTTTCATATCTGGTACACGAGGATCACCATAGGCACCAACAAAAATTGCGTCATACTCGTTACGGAACATATCCATAGCACCTACAGGTAAAGTTATGCCTGTAGACAAATATTTGTCTGCATTCCAGTCAAAATGTGTCATTTCTAGTTTGAAATCATAAACCTGTTGTACCTGTTCTAAAACTTTTACTGCTTCGCGAGTAACATCAACACCAATACCATCTCCTGGAATAATTGCTATATGTTTCACCACTGTCCTCCAAAATATTTATTAAAATTTTATTTAACGGTTTTATTTAGCCTGTTAAAAATTTTAGGGAGGCTATGTAAAACAGTTTCCCCTACAATTTTTAAGCTTTCTGGGTTTATTTTGTCTAAAGTATCTTCTTGAGTATGCCAAAACTCATTATCTTCACCATAGTCAAAGTCTATGATATCTACAGCAGGAACCCCTGCTCCTAAAAATGCAATGTGATCGTCTTCTATATCTTCAGGCTCATTAAGAAAGTTTTTATTGTAACCTAATTCTGCTGCTGTACTCCAAATTATATCCTTAAGCCAACCAGTTGAATTCCCATCACGACGAACTGTTAAGCTATTGTCTCCAATCATATCCAATAAAATCATGGCTTTAAGATTACGAAGGTTTCCTTCAGTGCGTAGCTTGTTTACTAAGTGAGTTGAGCCATAGGTGTGATCTGTTCCTTGCCATACATTATTCATTGCTTCTTCGCCATCAAAAAAAACTAACCATAATGTATATTGAGGCTTAGATTTAGACAAAACGCGAGCTAGCTCAACTAAAGCACCTGTGCTAGAACCACTATCATTTGCACCAACAAAATGTTCTTCAGCATACCACTTAGAGTCATAATGGCTACCAATAACTACTATGTCATTTTTTTTACCAGGGATTTCTACAATTAAATTAACCATCTCTACCATAGGAAATTTAGGATTAGGGGTTTGAGCCTGGAAAACGTCTTGTTTAACTGATAGGCCATAGCTTGATAGTTCATTAAGCAAGTAATGGCGCACATTTTTAATTCCAGGAGATCCTGACCAGTGAGGGCCAAATGCTACCTGTTTACTTACGTGTTCAAAAGCTTTTGCAGCATCAAATTTTATTGACAGATCGCCTTTTTTCAGTTCTTCTACTGTAGGATCTGTTGGTGATGGTTTGTTTTGTGCTAAGTATGTAATGCTAAAAATAGCAAGCACAAAAAATAACAAACAGGCTTTAAATAGTGATTTAAATAGTTGTTTCATAATTTATTTACTCATTGTACTCGTTGATTCTAAACGGTTTTCTTTAGTGATACGTGCTAACCATTCACCAAAAGCGGCATATTCGGCTTCGGTTAGATCTTTCACTGGTTGTTTTTTACTTTTTCTATCGATAGATTGCGGGTTTTTCAAAAACGCAGCCCAGTTTTTAGGGCTACGACTATGAGCTTGATAAATCGTTACATCATTGCCATTATCGCCTTCTGTGCCATGACAGGTAGCACACCTAGCTAAGAAAATATTTTTTAGATGTTCAGGAATTTGATTAACTACTTGAGGGGTAGGTGCTGGTGATGGTGGTAGAGTTGCTTCGATTTTGTCAGTACAGTTTACTAGTAGTCCTAGACAAAAGCAGCATAAATACAAAGGTCGAAT
>JAHFUF010000368.1 GCA_023265235.1 Blastocatellia bacterium | reverse complement strand
CTTTGTTTAGCTAGCTCTACCATTTCTTTAGCAACCATTTCTAAAGACTGAGAGTTATTGATTATTTCCGTCATATCTTCTGTAGTTAATTTACCAGATAAACCATCACTACATATTAAAAACAGGTCATCCCGCCTTAGCTCAATAGCATTAACTGCTACTTGCAAAAACTCTTGTGATCCAATGGCTTGTAATAAAATATTACGATTAGCACTATTAGCAGCCGCCTGAGGGGTAATTAAACCTGAATCAAGCATAACTTGAATCATAGTCTGATCAGTAGTAAGTTGCTTAAGTCGCCCATTACGCATTATATATGCGCGCGAGTCCCCAATCTCAGCAATATAAGCCATATCACGTTCAATAAGTACTGCTGTAATAGTAGCGCCCATTGCGTGTAACCTACCATCTGCTTTGCGCTCGTCTCGTACAATGCAGTTTGCCTCTTCAATTGCAGCACTTAGTCGGCTTTGTGGGGAAAGTTTACGAGGAAGTCTAGGTAACTCACTTTGCATCATATAAGTAGTAAGCTTACTAGCAATTTCTCCTCCTTCAGCACCTCCCATTCCATCAGAAACTGCTATTAATAACCTATTATATTCTACTGGATAACTATGCTGACAACTATCACTTAGGTATTGCCCTGTATAAGGGTCTGATATCAACAAACAGTCCTCATTATTGCTTCTAACCAGCCCTATATCTGTGATACCTACTACCGTAGTAGTTATAACATCTTGTGTCATAAACTTATTTATTTTACTTTATAAAATTTGAATTACGAATAAGTCAATCTTTTATTACTCTATGAATATTACTTGAAGCGTTATTATTTTGAGACTGTGACTAATCAAAAACCACTAGTTAATTATTGTCCTTTAATAGTTACATTATTACATTCCAATATTGATTTTGTATAGTAAACTTTGTATTTCAAGGTCGGTTGCTATCTATAGTTACTAAGGTTTGATACTTTATTTCCAGCTTAGAAATTTTAAGAAAAACTTATAAACCAAAGAAAATTTACAATTTTTTAATAGAAACCGCAAAAGATCTACCATTACAATTTAGCTCTGGGATAGTTACTACTAAGTTACCTTTAAAAATATTATTTTCTTCTATAAGCCCAGAAAATTGAACTCGAGTTATATTATTTTTTATTTTGCTTTGGAAAAAAAACTTTTTCTCTCTAATGGTAATTTGATCAATATTTTCAACAAAAAGCGTCTTTTTAGCATTTTTGTCATTAGCATTTGTTTGAGGAACAAACCGAACTTGTCCTGTTACTGAACTACCATATTGATAGAGCAGCAAATCTAGCCGTACTTGCTCATCATCCACAGTAAACTCTGTAGTATAAGTTCCTCCTACTTGAGTACAGCCTATACATACTCCTGCTTCATTCATAAAGTAATAGCCCCCTGCGAATAGAGGAACAATCAAAAGTAAGGCTATTGCTAGCCATGAGGGTATTGTTATTTTATTTAATGAACTTTTAGCTAAAAAACTTGGCAACCATTTAGCTTTTTTCTCAGTTTGTTTTTCAGATGTAGGGACAGTAAGCCTACCACTTTTACTAACTTCTGGCTTGCCTTTGGGAGTTGCTAGACCACAACGTTCACATTCCATCAATTTCAGGTCTAATTCGCTACCGCATTTTGGACATCTCATTTCAATGTATCCCCAAATATAACATTAAGTTAAACGTTTTATTAATAATAAATTTGAAAACTTCTCAAATGTTATTCCATATGCTGAGTTGCCATAGCTTCCAAGTATTAAACTTATGCCTAAAACTCTTACCTAGATATTTAGCACTAGGTTTTTATTATTTAGCTGTAGGCAAATTAACTAGGAAAGGTGCTGCCAATTATTACAAAATTGCTGGCATTTTACAACATCCATAAAGAATAAATGAATTTATAGATAATGTTCTTTGTATTACAAATTAGATAAGGTTAGTTGGATAAATTGAAGAAGGCGGCGGACGGAGTTGAACCGACGAATAAAGGTTTTGCAGACCTCTGCCTTACCACTTGGCCACGCCGCCATAACTGAAAGTCAAAGCTTCAAACTTAAATGGCGAAAACAGCTTTTTATCTGTCTTCGCCACTTCAGTTAATTCAAGTTAACTTGTTGATGAGAGCGGGAGACGAGATTTGAACTCGCGACTTCGACCTTGGCAAGGTCGCACTCTACCGCTGAGTTACTCCCGCTTAAGACGGGCATAATCTACAATAAACTTTGATTCTATGTCAACCTTTGTTTGGAAAAATTTTTCCGAGTTGATTTCAACACACGATAAATAACATACTATAATCAAAATAATATATTAGGGAAAACAAGGTAACCTTTCTTGCCTTACCCTTAAACTAAATAATAAAATTGCGGCGACACTTCACATCCTAATCATTCTATAGGGCTAATCAATGTCTACAACAAATCCTGAAATAGACTCTGCTAATAGGCGTAGTTTTATTGGTCTTTTAGGTGCTATTTTTATCGGCCTAATTGGTCTAGTAATGGGGGCTGCTGGTAGTATATATGCTGTTTTTCCTGCTTTTTTTAGTAGTAAATCTAAAAAAGATGGCTTGTGGTATAGTCTAAAGTCGTTAGATCAAATTCCTAACGGTATAAGCAAGCATAATTTTACTATTAATAAACAAACAGGTTGGGCAAACTCTCAGACAGAACAAGTAGTTTGGGTAGTTAAAGAAAATCAATCACTAAATGTATTTTCTGCTGTTTGTCCACACCAAGGTTGTCTAGTTAATCAACAGGCTAATCAGTTTGTTTGCTTATGTCATATGAGTAAGTGGTCGCCAGATGGAACAAAAACTGATGGGCCTACTCCACGCAATTTAGACAGGCTAGACCATAGAGTTACAAATAGTAATTTAGAGGTCAACTACCAAAATTTTAAGATTGGTGTATCTGAAAAAATCCCATTAACTTAGGAGAAGTTCTTGTGAGCTTCATAATTGCGGAAAAACTAACTACTATTGTTGAATGGATTGATGAGCGAACAGCAATTAAAAATCTTTTGGGAAATATAACTAAAGAACCTATATCTGGTGGCTCTCGTTGGGCTTATGTATTGGGCAGTGGGCTATTATTTGCATTAATGCTACAAATGTTTACAGGGGTTTTACTACTGCTTTATTATGTACCATCTTCAGATGCTGCACATACTAGTGTGGCTTATATTCAAAAAGAAGTTTTGCTTGGTAATTTAATCAGGGGAATTCATTATCATGGAACTAATTTAATTGTAATTTTAACGGTGCTTCATACTCTAAGGACTTTTTTTTGGGGAGCATATAAAAGCAAAAGAGAGATTGTTTGGATAACAGGCATATTACTACTATTTATTATTTCAGGATTTGCTTTTTCTGGCTATTTGTTGCCTTGGGATAATAATGCCTATTTTGGCACTGCTGTAAGACTTGGCATTATCTCTTCAATCCCTATTATTGGAGCACCTATATCAGAGATTATACTGGGTGGCAGTAGTGTTTCAACTCTAACTATATCTCGCTTTTTTACTTTTCATGTAGGCATTTTACCAGCGATTTTGTTTCTTTTTATAGCATTACATTTACTCGTGATTTTTAGAGCAAAACATGCAGGAAGTTATAATCCTACTACTAATGTAGAAGATTTTTACCCTAAACAGTTTTTCAAAAACTGCTGTTTCGCTTTGTTAATATTCATTATCTTATCTTCGCTAAGTTATATTTCCCCTGCCCATCTAGAAGTTGAAGCAAACCCATCTGACTCTAATTATATTGCTCGACCGGAGTGGTATTTTTTATTTATTTTTCAGCTATTAAAATATTTTCCTGGACATTTAGGGTTCATTCCAAAAGTGGTTTTGCCTGGGTTATTATTTATTGTAGTTTTTTTACTACCTTTTTTAGATAAAAGCCCTGAGCGTAATCCTCTTAAACGTCCTTTTGCTACTCTAGCTATCTCTATCTTGCTATTTGGGGCTATATTGATTGGTTCAGTAGCTATTTTGGAAGATCGTAGCAACCCAATCGTAAAAGCACAACTAGAGCGTCAATCTAATGAGGCAAAGCTTTTTCTTAAGTCTGAATTTACTCCTAAAAATATCGGCAAAACTGCTATACCTGAAGTAGAATCAAGTAGTCCGCCACCTAGCATTTATCAAACAAAATGTGTTGCGTGTCATGGAGATAAGGCTGAAGGTCAAGTAGGCCCAACCCTACACAAATTATCTCAAAAAGAAAAACGTAGTCGTGAGGACATAATTAAACTTCTTAAAGATCCTAAAAGTTATGGCCTTAATCCAATTATGCCAACGTTTAATGACCTATCTGACCAAGAGCTTCAACAACTAGCTGATTGGATAGTTTCATTAAAGTAGCTAAGGAATAAAAGCTTTGAAAGTAGTAAAAGTAATTTTTATGATTTTGTTAGCACTTGTAGCCTTATGGTTTGGGCTATGGATAGTTGGACTATTAAGCACAATAATTTATCTAGCATTTATCTTGGCAATTCTCTACCTAGTAGGACTGTTAATTTGGAAATTCTTTACCCTAAATAAAAATATAGAAACGTCTAAAACAACTAATCAACTAAACACAGACCTAAAGGATAACGAGGAAAGATTATCCGACGCTAACCGTAAATTAGAAGAAATAAAACGACAGATAAAACAAAAATAGTTGCTATAAATAAAACACGAATGAGCGAGCCATCATTTTTCTCAAATTACAAAGCACAACCTCGCAGTCGTCGATTAGATCGTTTTGCTTCTCCTCAAAAAATAATTCAATTACTAGAAAAACTTCTTAATAAAATAAAACCTGAATTAATTAATTATGTTTCTCTAGATAATATTGAAAAAAATAATTATGAAATGCTTGTACATATACTACAACGAGGGGCTAACTATTTGCGCTCAGGGAGTAAATCTAAGTCAAATAGTAAAAGTGATAAACTCCCTAATAGCCTGCTTTTAGCCATAGTTAACACAATGTCTGAGATTTTAGCCAAAGAGAGTCACAGTCGAATTTCTTTTCGTACTTTTACAGATAATTACCTTAGAATTTTAAGCTGTCCAAATGATATAAAAGAATGGTTAGAAGTAGGAGAAATTACGCTTTTTGAAGCCTTACAACTAAAACGTCTAAGTGCAGAAAACCTAGCAGTTAGTCTAGACCAAGCCTCTATGGTTAGAACAAACCTTTTTCTTGAGTGTCGTAAGGAAAAATGGATAATTCAACGCTTACGTTACGAAGTAGATATCAAACTAGGTAAAACTGGCTCTATAGAAAACCCTATAGAAAACCCTATTAAAACCTCTGCTTCAATTGTTGAAGAAAACCCTAGCTTATCAATTGATAGAGAAGTTTCTATCAATACAAACTCATTTTTTAGCGAGCAACTTTATTCAATGATAGAAATAATTAATTCTATTAATTTTGAAGAGCTAGAAAAATCAGAGCAAGAAGTATTGCTTAATAGTATAGATAATGTTGTTTTGCAGCTACAAAAAATTATTAAGAAACGACAAAAAATCATTACAAAAAATAAAACAGAAACTCCTAATTTAGGGTTTCTTTAATGTGTCAAACGCGGAGCTTGACAAAGGCGCGTGGCTACCCCTTCGCTCTTACGAGCGAGCAGGTAGCCACACTGCCTTTGTCTCCAGCAGAAGGGGCTTGAACCCCTCCTGCTGCCAAGGGAG
>JAHFUF010000367.1 GCA_023265235.1 Blastocatellia bacterium | reverse complement strand
CTGTAGTATTGCTATTTCGGTAGACAATTTCATCACCACGTAAAAATGTACCTATAGGAAGTTCTTTTATTGTAGAGAAAAACAACTTCTCTGCTGGCGTAGAATCAGCCTTTGAGCTTACTAACCTATCCTCAAAATTTAGCACTGCAAAATCACTTTCCTGTTGATTAAGAAAAAGCCTCCGTTTTGCTTCTGCATAATCACTAAAACTAGCATAGCGATCCAAATGATTAGGAGTAATGTTAAGTAAAGCTGCTACTTTTAAGTGCAATTTTTCAGTAGCTTCTAGTTGAAAACTGCTTAGCTCTACTACAGTAACCCCATCTTCACGAGAGCTATCTACTAGGCTAATTAATGGTGTACCAATATTGGCGCCTACTTGTGTATAAAAACCTGAATCTTTAAGCACTTTACCAGTTAAACTAGTAGTCGTAGTTTTACCATTTGAGCCAGTAATTCCTACTATTTTTGCTTTTAGAAAAGTCGCTGCTAGTTCTATTTCTCCAATGATTTTCTTTCCAGCATTGCGCGCTCTGGTTAAAGGTACAATATCTAGTGGTACACCTGGGCTAACCACTATTAGATCGTTATCTAAAACAGCTTTGTCGCTATTACCACCTGTTTCTACTGCGATATTTCGAGAGGAAAGAAAATCAATCTCCCTACTAAGTTTTTCTGGTAATTTAGCGTCACTCACTAGGACTTTAGCCCCGCGAGCAGCAAGAAATTCTGCTGCTGCCAAGCCGCTTTTTGCCATTCCAATAACTGTAACTTGTTTTCCTAATAGTTGCATAAAATCTTATCGTAATTTCAAAGTGGCTAAACTTAGCAAAGCAAAAAATATTGCTACAATTAAAAAGCGAAACACTATTTTTGTTTCTTTCCAGCCAAGTAATTCAAAATGATGATGAATTGGAGACATCTTAAAAATGCGTTTACCTGTAGTTTTATAAGAAGCAACTTGGAGCATCACTGAAAGCATTTCTATGATAAATACTCCACCCATTAGACCTAACAGAAATTCTTGTTTAATAATCACGGCTACTGTAGCAATAGAGCCGCCAAGTGCGAGACTACCAACATCCCCCATAAACATTTCCGCAGGCGGCGAGTTAAACCAAAGAAACCCTAGGCTAGCCCCAGCCAGCGCAGCACAAAAAACCGTTACTTCTGCTGCGGCTGGATTATGGATTAGCCCTAAAAAAGTGGCATGGCCAAGATTTCCTGTTAAATAAGTAAATACTGTTAAAGTTGAAACCGTAACAAAAGTAATACTAATGGCTAAACCATCTAAACCATCTGTAAGGTTAACTGCATTGGAAAAGCCTGTAATAATCATCCAAATAAAAAACCCATAGATTGGCCACCATAAAGTAGGAGTAAAAGTCTTAATAAATGGAACACTTAACTTAGGCTCATAGCCTGTAAGATACAAACCCCCAATAATTACAAGGCAATTAAGTAATTGAAAAATTAATTTGTATCGACCTTGCAAGCCTAAATTATTTTTCTTAGCAACTTTTAAGTAATCATCAGCAAAACCAATTGCACCAAAAGCTAGTATAGAAAAAATCGCTAACCAAACATTGGTATTCTTAAGATCCATCCAACAGATTGTTGCACCAACAACAGAAGCTAAAATTAAAATCCCTCCCATTGTTGGGGTACCTTGTTTTTTCTGATGAGATTTTGGGCCTTCTTCACGAATATATTGACTAATTTGAAACCTTTTAAGTCTTTCAATAAACATTGGGCCAAGAACTAGACTAATAAGCATTGCTGTAAGCGTAGCTACGGCGGCGCGAAAGATCTCATACTCAAAAACACGCATCCATGACATTGATGGATGAACATTTCTTAAAATCTCGAAAAACAAGTAGTACAGCACTTATGCTTTCTCCAAAGTAAATTTTTCTTTTAGCTGTTCTATAATCAAATCGGTTTTTACACCTCTTGACCCTTTAATTAATATCAAATCATTTGTAGAAATTTTTTCCACTAGAAATTCACTTGCTTGAGATACAGTTGCAGCAAAATAAGTAGCATCCTCTGCTAGCCCTGCTTTAATTGCACCATTAACAATCTCTTTTGCTAAACCACGAACACCAATTAGGAGGTCAGTTTTACTTTCTGCAATAGTTTTTCCACAGTTTTGATGCATTTCTGTTGCACTAGCACCTAGTTCTAACATTTCGCCAGCTACAACTATTAGTCTGGAAAATCCTTTAGCTTGAGTAAGCATTTTTACCATTTCATCTAAAGCGCGTGGATTTGAATTATAGCTATCGTCAATTACAACAAAGCCTTGCTTAAAGTTTAGGATTTCCCCTCTATGGCTAGCAGGATGTGCTTTGTATAATTGCTGTGCTATTTTCTCAGGTGTTAAGCCGAAATAGTCACCAATACTTGCTGCAACTAGGGCGTTATAAAGTAAATGTCTGCCTGCAAGAGGAAAAGCTACTTCTGTTTCTCCTTTAGTGGTAACTAGACAAAACCTAGTACCCCAAACTCCTTGTTCTTCAATATTTTTCGCGTAGACTTTTGCTGTGTTCTCAATCCCAAAAGTTATGGTTTTACCTTTGTGACGTGTGTGCATTGCGGCTACTAATGAATCATCTGCATTAAGGACAGCCACACCATCAGGTTTTAAGCCCTCAATTAGCTCAGCTTTTGCATTAGCAATACCTTGGAGGTTTTCAAAAAACTCTAGATGGACAGCATTAACATTTAAGACTGCCCCTAAACTAGGAGGAGCTATTTGACATAATCGTCTAATTTCTCCAGGTGTACTCATTCCCATTTCTAAGACAGCAAAGTCAAAATCAGAAGCGTGAGAGCCATTGCTTTCCATTTTTAAGACTGAAAGCGGTAAACCATAGGCATTGTTTAAGTTGCCTACAGATTTGTGTACACGCCCTTTAGCTTCTAACACCAATGCTGTTAGCTCTTTAGTAGTGGTCTTGCCAGCACTTCCAGTAATACCAATCACAGGACGACCCCAACGCCGCAAAACCTCACTAGCTAAACCTTGCAAAGAGCCTAGGACATCTTCTACGGTTATCAGACGAGAGCTAAACCTTTCTATATTTGGAATAGATTTAGAGACAACAATAGCAATGGCACCACGTTCAAGCGCAGCAACAGCAAAATCATGTCCATCAAAGACTTCACCTTTGATGGCAAAGAAAAGCTCATTTTCTTTTATGTTACGAGAATCAATGCTATAACCAACAGGTTCTTGCCTAGCTAAATCACCTAGTTGAGTAATACCATTAATGATTTCGGTAATTTCGCTTAATTTCAAAATTGCCCCTATTAATTTAATACCTCAAGTGCTACTTCTTTATCATCAAAATGAATTTTTTTGTCTTTTAGAATTTGATAATTTTCATGCCCCTTACCAGCAAGTACAACTAGATCGCCTGCTTTGGCTTGATTGATAGCAAAATTTATTGCTTCACGACGATCTGTAATCTTAAAGTAGGGTGTGCCAAGCTCTTTTAGTCCCATTTCTGCATCTAGGCTAATTTGCTCAGGATCTTCACTACGTGGGTTATCAGAAGTTATGATAACTAGGTCACTCCCTTCAGCAGCAGCCTTACCCATCAAAGCCCGTTTAGCACGATCTCTATCACCACCACAACCAAAAAGGCAAATTACTCGTCCTGTAGCAACTTGACGAGCCGTTTCTAAGACTTTGGTTAATGCGTCATCTGTATGAGCATAATCAACTACTACAGCAAAATCCTTGTCACATTCTACACGGTCAAAGCGTCCATTAACTGAAGGTAGCGCTTCGATAGCCTGTTTAATAGTATTCAAATCAATCCCTAGTGAGATGGCTGTAGCAACTGCAGCCATAATGTTATAAATATGTGGCTTACCAACTAAGCGAGAGTTTAGATGTAACATCCCGTTAGGAGTCTTTATAGAAGCTATTATCCCTTGCAAAGAAAGTTTGAAATCAACAGTTTGAACGTCGCAGTTTTCACTAAAACCGTAAGTAATTTGTTTAGCAGCAAAGATACTTGTTAACCTTTGACCATAAGGGTCATCTAGATTAATTATCGCTGTAGCTTGTGACGAGTCTAGGCTACCATCAAAAAGTTTGGCTTTAGTAGCAAAGTAATTTTCCATTGTCTGATGATAATCTAGGTGATCTTGAGTTAAATTAGTAAAAACTACGGCGGCAAACTGTAGATCATTAGCTCTTTTTAAGTCAATAGCTTGAGAGGAAACTTCCATTACTGCGGCTTTGCAACCTATTTCCACTGCTCTACGAAGCATTTTTTGAGTGTCACTCGCTTCTGGCGTAGTTCTTTCGGCAGGGATTTCCTCATCGCCTATTCGATTACAAATAGTTGTAATCATTGCAGAACAGCTATAAGCCCTACGAAAAATTGCGTCAATTACTGTTGTTGTTGTTGTTTTTCCGTTTGTTCCTGTTATTCCTACAAGTTTAAGTTTTTGACTAGGATGGTCATTAATTATTGCTGCCGTAGTAGCAAGTGCGGCTCTAGCATCAGCAACTTGGAACCAAGGTAAAGAAAAGCCTTTTGGACAAGGGGCTTCAGAAATAATTGCTACTGCACCCTGGGAAAGGGCTTGAGCAATAAAACTATTTCCATCTAGACGAAACCCTTTAATTGCAACAAATATATCACCTTGACCACAGTTTTTTGTACTGTTAGTAACTCCGCTAGCGTCACCATCAAGATTATTAGCTAATGTTATTCCTAGTGTTTTTGCTATTTTTGTTAGTTTTGCCATTGTTGTTTGTTTGACTTATTCTACTGAATTTTTCGTAAAATTGCTTTGCATTCTGTTCCTAAAGAAATCGCGGTACCTGGAGCAGGAAACTGTTCTACGACTTCGCCTGAACCTTGAAAAACTATTTTTAATCCTAAATCCTTACAACGTTGTAACGCGCTACGCATGCCTTGACCTCGCAAGTCAGGCATTACTAAACTGCCTTCCCCTTCAGAAAAAGTAAGAATTGCAACTTGAGGTTGCTTAATATTATTTGTCATCATATGGCTTGGGGGGTTGTTATTAATCTCACTAGGAGTTACAACATTTTTGCTTGTAGTATTTTTTTGGGGCAAATTGTTTGTTGCACTAGTTGTACTAACTGTTGTTTGCTCCAAATTATCAGTCTCGGGTAAATTATCACTTGATTGATATTTAGACAATATTTCTTGTATTTCTGGTGAGTTAATCTCTTCTAACTCAAAATTATCTTCTAAAGGCAAAGAATCATCAATCACACTGGGTTTATCAGACTCAGGATATTCGCTATTTACTTCATCAGGAGCAATATTAAGAGTACGAAGTGCCATTTCAGCAATTTGCTTAAAAGCAGGTGCGGCGGCTTGTCCTCCGTGATGAAGACCTAAGCGAGGTTCATCAATAACAACAACTACAGCAATTTCAGGGTTAGAAACAGGAGCAAAGCCACAAAATGAAGCATAATAACGACTAGCAGCATAGCGACCTATAGCTGGGTCATATTTATGAGCAGTACCTGTTTTTCCTGCTGCACTATAGCCATCTAGACGAGCTTTTTTGGCTGTACCTTTAACCACTACGCCCTCTAAGATGGCTTTCATAGTCTCAGAAGTAGATTTACGAATTACTCGGCGGCGTTCTGGGTCTGTTTGTAAAACAACATCACCTGTTGTAGAAACTATTTGTTTTAAGATATGAGGTTGAACCCATTCGCCATCATTAGCTATTACAGAAACAGCAG
>JAHFUF010000366.1 GCA_023265235.1 Blastocatellia bacterium | reverse complement strand
TAATGAACTAGCTGACTTGATAGAAATACGCCTTGATTACTTACAAGATAAAAACCTCTACCAAGATAGTGAAGAAATCTTAAAAGCAACTATTGAAGTTAGACAAAAGCCTTTAATTTTTACTTATCGTAGCGGAAAAAAAGAATCCGTTCCTAATCGCAATATACAAAGTATTAATCGATTGCTTAGTAATCGTACCAGGGATTTAGCTATAGATTATTTTGACTTTGATTTAAGCGCGAATAACACTATAGCGTTTCATCTTTACTCAACTTATCAACATCTTTTTGGGCAATCTGCAAAAATAATTCTTTCTCACCATAACTTTGAAAATTGTGATTCTGAAGAACTTTTTTCTGTCTATAATCGATTGGCTACTCTAACTCCTGAAGTCATAAAAATTGCTTCTAAAGCAAGTAGACTTACTGATCAACTCATAATATTTTCCTTGTTAGAAACAGCTCAGAAAGAAAACCTTAATTTAATTGCTTTGGCAATGGGTGAGGCTGGGCAAATGAGCCGGATTTTAGCTCCTAGTCATGGGAGTTTTCTTACTTTTACTGCACTGGAAAAAGGCTTAGAGGCTGCACCTGGACAATTTACTTTAGAGGAAATGCATTTACTATATAGAGTAAAAACTATTAGTCAGGAAACCAAAGTTTATTGTCTACTTGGTTGTCCAGTTGGACATTCTATGTCCCCTCATATGCATAATGCTGCTTTAAGTGCTTTGGGGGAAAACGGTGTCTATCTTCCTGTTTCTATTCCTAGTAATGAGCTAAAGGAATTTGTAGAAAAATTTTTACACCCTAAAACTAGACAAATGAAATGGTCTTTTAATGGTGCTAGTGTTACTGTCCCACACAAAATTGCCATTCAAGGCTTGTTAGACGAAATTGACCCTATAGCTAAAGAAATCGGCGCAGTTAATACCATTCTAGTTAAAGACAAGCGATTAATTGGCTATAACACTGATGTAGTAGGCGCGATCGCACCACTAAAGACAATGCTTAACCTAACAAACGCAAAAGTCAGTGTATTAGGAGCAGGTGGAGCGGCTCGTGCTGTCGTAGTAGGACTTAAGAGAGAAGGGGCAGGTATTACTGTCTATGGTCGTGATGAAAAAAAACTTTCCTATTTAATGAAAAACCTTGGCGTAATAGGAAAACATTTTAATGAGTCTGATAAGTTGAACTGCGACTTGCTAATTAACACTACGCCAATAGGGATGCAGGGTTGGCAATCAGAAAGTCAGATGCCAATTAACCCTGAAGCATTAAAAAATTGTGGTATGGTTTATGACTTAGTTTATAACCCACTAGTAACACCTCTTTTACAAGAAGCGCAAAAACAAGGTTTGCCTATTCTAAGCGGCTTAGAAATGCTTATTGCTCAAGCAGTTGAGCAACTAAAGCTTTGGACAGGATTAGAGCCATCTTCAGAAATAATGCGTAATGCTGTGTTGAAAAAATTGAGTTAACTGGGAGCACGAGTGTTTCACTCACATAATGTGCTCCCAGAAAGAAATTTATTGAATTACTAGCATTAGTGTTCCACTACGAATATTTCCTAGGTCGTCACGACCTGTAAAGCTTAGTTGTTGCTTGCCAACAGGTGCTTTAGCCTTTACCTTAAAGCTAAATGTTACAGTATTTGTATTTGTTGTTTGCGACGCGGGCGTAGCTTTAATTTTAAGTGCTTTTAGTTGGTTTGGATCAGGGTTAACTGTGACATTACCAGTAAAACCACCACTCCTAGCTATGTTTGCTGTAAACTGTCCGCTTTGTCCACGAGTAATAGTTACTTGTATTGGGTTAAAACTAATTTGAAAATCTGGTAGCAGTACATTTACTGTGGCTGTAGCCGTGCGCACTATCTGCCCAGCAGTTGCTGTTAACATTAGAGTAAATGTTCCAGAGGCAATGTTACTTGCTTTAACTGTAAAATTTGCACTGCTATTAGGTGTAATTGTGGTAGTTTGAGGAGTAATAGTTAAATCACTAGTACTAGGAGTAATCGCAGTTTGCAGTGTTACAGCAGAGCTAAAGCCGCGAATTGGTTGGACTCTAGCTACTAAATCTACTGATGAGCCAGCCATTAAATTCATTGAAGTTGGAGCTAGAGAAACAGAAAAATCAGCAGCATTAGTTGTTACTTCTAAAGTAGCCATTTGACTGCGAACTAAACTACCTACCATACCAGTAAATGTAATTGGGTAACGAGCTAAAGGCGTATTATTAGTAGTGTTTACAGTAAATGTTGTGCGACTACCAGAAGCAATTGTTACTGACAAAGGGCTAATAGAAATATTAGCACTAGGAGGTATACTGGCATTTATTGTTACTGGTTGAGAAAAATTGTTTATTCCTTGTAAATCAATATTAAAACTGGTGCTAGTACCAGCAGGAATGCTTTGCAGACTAGGAGAAATGTTTAAAGTGAAATCTCCAGAAATTTGTCTTACCAACAAAGTAAACTGCTCAGTATTAACACAACCATTTGGATCTGTAGCAGTTAACAGTAAATTGAAAGATCCTGATTCTATTGGTGTACCAAAAATTAACCCACTAGGGTTAAACATAATCCCATTAGGTAATTTGCCAGTTAAACTAAATGTATAAGTAGTAGTGCTAGCAGCAACACTTATAGTTTGGTTATAAAAACTATTGATAATTGCTTCTGGCAAATTATTAGGTGAAAAAGAAACTTTAGGGCAATTAATTACAGGATCGCTAACTTTTATCAAAAAAATATCATCGCTTCCTACTTTATTAGGTTGAGCAGCATTGGCTGTAGGAAAATCTAACGAAGGGGTATCACCAATTAAGTAAACATTTCCTTCTGTATCTAAAGCCATTTTACCAGGATTATCAATATTATTACCGCCTAGATAAGTAGAAAAAACTAGTTCTCCATTACCACTATATTTGGTTAGAAAAGTATCAAAAAAGCCTCCTGTACTAGTACTTTGCAGTGGGCGTTGGACAGGAAAATCAGTTAATGAACCAGTTTGACCATAAACATAAATATTATTACTAGTATCAACAAGAATATTAAATGCTACATCGTCTCTACTCCCACCAAGAAAAGTAGAAAACAAGATAGTTTTACCTGTTGGATCTAGTTTTAAGACATAAGCATCTATTAAACCTGCTTTTCCTGATTGTGGAGGTTTAACAGTAGGGAAATCAATAGAATTGGTCATACCAGTAATATAAATATTTCTTGCTGAATCTACGGCAATAGCAAAAGCACGGTCTACATCGCCTGTCCCAAGATAGGTTGCAAAAGTTAGAGCACCCATTGGGGTAAATTTGGCTATAAAAATATCAATATTATTACTGCCACCACCAGTTGTTTGCATCGCATTTTTAACAGGAAGGTTCGTAGAATTGGTTTCTCCTGCTATGTAAATGTTGCCATCAGAATCAATTGTCATTCCATGGCCTTTATCTAGGTCATTACCGCCAAAGTAAGTAGAAAAATCTATGCTACTTCCATCAGGACTAAAACGTACTATATAGCTATCAAAACTAAAATTGTCTCCTTTTTTAGGCTGAATAGCATTTTTTACTGGTAGGTCAGGCGAATTTGTTTCTCCTGCAAGAATAATATTTCCACTGGCAGTTAGGGCAATGTTAAAAGCCCGTTCAACCTGGCTACCACCAAAATAAGTTGAATATAAAAGCTTGTTCCCTTCAGGGCTAATTTTAACAAGAAATGCATCTATATTGGTTTCACCGCCGCCTTTAGCCTGAACTGGAGTTACTGTAGGAAAATCTGTGGAGTAAGTTTCCCCTGTAACATAAGTATTTCCTTGTGGGTCTACTAGTAAGGCAAACCCTCTGTCAGTATCATTACCAGCTAAGTAAGTAGAATAAAGTATTTCTGTAGCAGTGGGGTTTAATTTAGTGACAAAGATTTCTAAGCTACTGTCGCCACCTTTAGTTTGAATTGGGTTTTTAAGTGGAAAAGTAGTAGAAATTGTTTCTCCTGTGATGTAAATATTATTAGCCTTATCAACAGTAATACCATAACCTCTATCACTATCAGTTGTACCAAAATATGTTGAATAAACAAATACTGGGTCAATCACTAGTGGTTTTGTAGAGTCATAGTTTCCTAGTTCAAATCCTATCAAATTACTACCTTTAAGCTGATAGTTACCTGTAATGATTTGTTTTTCACCTTCAACCTCTTGATAGATTATTGGTTTATGCTTGAGTAATTTACCTTGATCGGTTTGAATTATTAGGTTTCCTTCTCTATCAATTTCTAAAGGAGCAAAACTACTAGTATCCATTTGAATAGTGATTTGTTTTGGATCTGCTCCAGGTTTTAGCATTAAGTCATATTCTATTTGTTGTTGATTGCCATAATAAACTGCGTCAATACCAGGGTAAACCTCGCTATACTTTACTTTATTATACATTGGTAAATCAGTATGCCAATTTTCTTGATTATTCCCAATAAAATAGTTTGTTTTACCTAATCGCTCATCTAGGGGTTCAATTTTAGGAGTGGGGTTGCTATTTAGAAATCGCATACGAACAGAAGTAACCTTGTCCTGAGAATCAGCTTTTAAGGTTAGTAAGGTTTCTTGCTCACTTAGTAAAAGAGAGTAGCCTTTACCATGAGAGAAAAACTTTACTTTAGCGTCTGCTTGGCCTTGATTAGATTCAAAACTTAGTGGCAATTTGGCATAGCCTTTTAGTGCTTGTGCTTTGATATTTTGATCTTTGCTAACAAGGGTTGGATTTTGCGTTAAAACAGGGTTTTGTTTGTTAATTAGGCAATAAAAAAACGTGGAAGTTATTAAACATAAAGAGATTAAACACACTACAGACAAATAAGCTAGGTTATTAGAGCGCATCTTTTTAAGGGATCTCCTTTGGAGGTATGAAGGGAAATATTATAACAAAGTTTTTATTATGTGTATTTGGTTCACAGCAGTTATAAAAATTAATCAAGCTATAGTATTCATAGTATTTGGTTAATTTCTAATACAAGCAGCATACCCTAGAATCTCTGCTCCTGTTTGTAACATTGATGGCGTTGGTTGCCAACCACGCTCTAAACGCGCTTGCAGGAGTTTTTCTGCTGTAGGTAAATGATCCCACACGGAGATACTATTAACTGCTCCTAGTCAAGTAACATCAGGTACTAGAAATAAATTACTTCCTAAAACCATAATCACATCAAAAGTATATTCATCTAATTTAACTACATCTAAAATATGAACACTCTTCTTTTTACCCCAAACCATTAAATCTAGCAGTGATGTAGTATTAGGTATTGTTGATGTTAGTGAAGAGAACTCTTTGTCGTCTAAATTTGTTTTATTAGTAAATTGCATAAGTATAAACTCTAGCCGAAAAATAACAGAATTTTAGTAAATAAATTATAGTATAGAGTTTTAATTTATGCTTATAAAAGTATTAAAGATAAGATCCTGTAATAAATAGTTGTTTGACCTAAAAGTATTCTCTAAAATAGGGAGACTTTTTCCATCCTAAAATCCTATTTGGAGAGCTTTCAAATGAATCAACAAGATTTCAAAATCCCCCGTAGAGAAGTAAAATTGTCTAATGGTGAGCCATCTTTTTATCTTTATGACACTTCAGGCCCACAAGGCTACTCTGTTCAAGAGGGTTTACCTAAACTTAGAGCAGAATGGATTAAAAACCGCAAAAAACGTGGAGATCAAAATTTTTCTCAAATGCATTATGCACGGCTTGGTGAAACCACTGAAGAAAT
>JAHFUF010000365.1 GCA_023265235.1 Blastocatellia bacterium | reverse complement strand
TAAAAAGGCTATTAGTTTTTGGATTTAAGCAACCAACGATTAGTTTTAACCATTCAGGGTGAAAATCATGTGCTTCATCTATCAAGATTGCGTCAAACAAAGCAGGATGGCATTTTCCTTCATCAATTAGCTTGTTTAATTTTTGAGAAAGAAACTCTGCCCATTGGTCACTATCAGTTTGTTCAACTTTAGCACTGCGGGCTAGTTGGGCTAAAAATGAATGATAGTTTGTCACTTTTATGCTAGGCGAAGAACTAGGTAAAGCCACCATCTCTATCATTTGCTTTAACATAGTAGTAAGACTTATGTTATAGCACAAGACTAAAACCTTCCAATCTGGATGAAGTTCAGCTAGTATTCTAGCTCTACAAATTAATGTCCAAGTCTTTCCTGAACCTGCAACTCCTCTAAGCAAACGGTGTCCTTCTCCAAGGCTTTTGGCTAGTCGTTCTTGCTCTAGATCCATTACTGTAAGAATAGCCTTTGGCTCAGGGTTTAATTCTGGTACAACACAGGGTTGATTATCTTTGTAATCAAGTGGTTTTATAGGAAATTGTTTGCGAGGCAGTCTAATTTCAGGAAAAAGATGATATCGAATACGATCTATTTGCTCTGTTGAAAGTGCAAAATTAAAATATTGAGGGAAAAGCCGTTGTAGTTGTTGGTAGAACTTTTCTGCATTTATAGAAAAACTCAGGTTATCCCAAAATAGTGCTTTATTACTATCAAAGAACTCAGGCAGATGTAGTTGGAAATTTGCCGATTTAATACGGCTCCAAACCACTGCATAGCTAAAAGGGAAGGCAAGTTTGCCTTTATAACCATTATTAGATTGAACTAATAATGGATCAGATTGTAGTAAATCAACTATTTGAAGCGCGTAATTGCGAGCTTGGTTAAGAGGATTTTCACAACTTTTTTCACCTGTAGTAGTTTCTATAACAACACGATTAGGATTAAATTCTTTGATTTGAGATAATTGCCAATCTTTCACTTCTAAGATAAGCAGTCCAAGTTTTGGATGTAAAACAACAAAATCAGCAAAACGCGCTTTTATAGGGATATTAAACCAGACATATACATTATCCTCTAGTTTTTGTTGAAGTAGCTTAAAGAGGGCTGTTTCCCCTGCTGTTGCTTCCAAGTTATTGACTGTTTCTGGGATCATGTAAGCCATTTTACTAGCTTTTACCGCCTTTATTTGTTTATTTGTTGACCGGATCGCCTGCTAATATCAGCCCACAAGAGATTGGAATACCACTTTATAACCAACAAGGTTTTGAAAAAAGCCAAAATTACTAGGAACGCGTTTGTGGTAAGCAAACAATAATACATTTACGAAGAATAAGAACAAGAAAGAATGTTGAAACAGTTAAGAAAAGACAGGTATCAGAACTTGAGAATTTGCATAATTAAACAACCTTACTTGGTTTTTTATATCTTAAAATTACCTCACCACTAAATATACTTAATCCATAAATTTACAACACTTTCTTAGCACAACTTATACTTTCCTGATGAAAATTTGTCAGAAAAATACATAGTTTAAACAAAAAAATGGGCTACAGTTCTGCTTGTACGACAAATTTTATCCTAACAGACAACAATGTAAATTTTGGCAATAAGGCCAAGGGTAATACTCAAAAGTGATGTGGCAGTCGGTACAAAGTAAAAATCTGTTTAACTTAACAAGTTTAAGGTTTTGCCTATCCATTAACCATACACTTTTGAGTATGTAATTTTTTGAGTACATAATCTTTAACTAAGGAGATAGTGAATATGTTTTTTCTACAGAAGAGAACTAATTTCTCAAATTATTTTGGCATAGTGCAAGCATTTCTTTTACTGATCTTTTTTTGTGCAAATATGTTTTTTTTATCTACTAGCTCAATAACAGCACAGACACCTAAAAAAGAGATATTAATTTTTAATGGTGTTGTAACAGGAGTACAAGGAGCAACTGTTCAAGTATTAAATGGGGCTTTCTCTTTTGATGTTTCAACAAGCAAGCTTATTGATGGAGCAACTGGTAAGGTAATTTTACCTTCTGCTATACCAGTAGGCTCAGTTCTTGTTACAGAAGGCCCTATACCGGAATCGAAATCTATACCTTCTAAACCTGAATTAGCTCAAGTAATTTTACCAGAAAATGGTTCAATAGGTGGGGCTTTCAAAAGCATGGATATGCTTGATTTAGCAAACCGGACTATTACAATAAACGACCAAAAGATTACTATTGATGATGAAACAAAAATTTTTGGCCCTAGCGACGTTAAAATTGAAAAGTTTGAAGATTTTACAAAACTCAAACCCAATGTTCACGAATTTATAATTGGGGTCAAGTTTTTAAACTCAGGCTTCATTGCCAAATCTATATTTGTGAATGCCCTAGTTGACGGAAAACCTTTTTTGCGTGAGTCTGGTGCTGGATATGTAACAGATGTTAAGCCAGGAATACTTGAGATTTTCGATGGTAAAATCTCTATAAACATTGCAGATTTCAGGAGCGTTCAAGCTCAAGCAACAGGACAACCACTTGATCCTAACTCGCTAAAAGGTGCTTTTATAAGCTTCCTTCGTGATGCTAATCCTTCTAGATCTGCTAATGGTGAAGTCATGGTTCATCAACCAAATCTTGCTCAATTTTTGGGTAGATACAAGGTTAAAAAAGTAACCAAATCCAACTTCTTTGTTTTCAATACACCTGTTTTTGTTGATAAGGATACAGACATCCTTATAGATGGAGTAGGAAGAGGTACAGGAGCTAAAGCATTAAAGTTATTAAACAAGCGTATTGGCAAGGGTGTTTTTGTAACAGCTAAAGGTGTCCAAAACAAGCTTGTTGCAGTCACTGTTGATAACCTTGGTTTTGATGATCTAACTGTCGATAATTTCCATTTTGATGACACGATTTCTTCGGAGGATAACAATTCTTCCTCAGTTTATTTGGATAAACGCACAGGTTTCTTTATTTGGCCTTATTTGATTACAGAATAGAAGTTATATCTTAGCTGTGAATATCTCATCTCAATAAAGATATAGTCCTATGTTGTGTTAAAAACTCAAAAGTGATGGAATAGAGGATACAAAACGAACTGACCCCTGTATCCATTAACCATATACTTTTGAGTTATTAAACATGGTCTACGCAAAAGAACTTAATAGGAAAAAACGTGGAAGTTGAAAGTGCTGTCGCAAAATTAAACAACATTCTTTTTGCTACGTTGTCTGCTTTTGAAAAGACAGGTTTGGTTGATAGTGAACTCTTACCCTATACTGAAAGAGCTATGGAACTGGCTCTTTCTCTATTTCCCAATGAGGAGATAGCCTTTCAGATAGTTTTGGATGCTGCGCTCAACGTAAAACATGTTGCTTATGATAAAAGCCGCTATAGAAAACACTCTGATGCTAACAAAGTAACAAAAGTATTACTTAATAAAGTACAGATGTTCCAAGATATGATCTGGTTAGAATCACAAAAATGGGAGAAATACCAAGAAGTAGAATATGTTATGCAGTACTTGCACTGCTGTGATGAAAAGTTGCGTAGGCAATACTTGGCGACATATAACCTACAAATTAAAGATTTGGAAGACAGACTCAAGCTTAGTGAGATAGCTTCTGACAGTCATCTTACGAAATTATACCAGCAACATAAAGATATCGCTCTAGAACAAAAAGATATGCTTGCGCGGTATTTAAAATTTCTTATTCAAAGCTCCATTGATAACAATTCGTTTTATGTGGCATTGGCTATAAGTCATATGGTTTATGATTATTCGCTACCACAGGTGGTTGATCTTTGTGCATACCTTAATCCAGATGTAGTAGAAGGAACATATCTATACAAACTAAAAAAGAAATTCATAGAAAAGCTAAAAAAACGTTTTCACTTATTTATTAATTGGAAAAATGAGACAGATAAAGAGCTTTTTGATATTAAACAAGACCATGAAGGTTTGTGGCAAGAATTTATAAAGCAATGGAATTATAAGTTTATTCCCTGGGAAACTGACTGTGTAGCAGAAACCTTTAATAAAAGTACCAAGTCTTTTGATCAGCATTTATTTGAAAGCCTCGAAAAAATTAGTACTATTGATCAAGTAGAAATGAGCCGTGCCCATACTATAATATGCCCTGATTGCTATACCTATTTAATTAATAACTATATCAAAGACACTTCTTTACACAAAACTAAACCCCTACAACCACCTAAACTAGTAGTTCCACACTTTAACATTCCCCAAATAGAAATAAGCGAACCTAGAGCAGGAGAAAAAGAGATGAAAAAAATCATAAACGGCTCAAAGGATCTTAAACAAGAACTTAGTAATTTAGCCATGCAAGTTATGCAAAAGGTTAAAAAAACAGAAGAAAATCTAGAAGAAGTTCTTGTTTTTATAGATGATGAGAAAAAAGCAGAATTCAATCTAAAACAAACTCATAGGATTCGCTTAAATCTGTCAGAAGATGTAAAGCTAATCAAGGTTACTTCTCGTCATAACAATACTCTTTCTTTGTTAGCGGTTTTTGTATTAAGCGCAACAGATACAGAATATTCATGGCTAGATCGTTTATTAGGAAAGCAAAAGAAGTACTCTACAACCTTACCTCTAGGAAACCAAATTACTTTTATACTAAGACCTGCCAAATTTGGTATAGATAATAAAACCTTTGTTATGGATATCTCTTATCAAAAATATTTGGCTTGGCAAGAGAGTAGAACAAGCGTATTAACCCTACTTAACCAACAATGGTGGAAACCTTTTAGGTTAATAACAGGTTTTGTTACTGTTGTTGTTATAGTTTGCGTGTTGTTAATCTATTTTAATTTGTCTAATAAACAAGTATTACCTAAAGATAGAGAAAATGTAAGTCAGAAACAGGAAATAAATAAACAGAAATCACTATCCAAAGAGCCTACACCACAACCTGAAGTAAATGAAACAATAGAAAACAATAAAAAAATTAACGAACCTGTAAAAACAATAGCAAAAAATACCAAAAAAAAATTCCCTCAGGATGAGCAAACTTTATCTTCATCTGCGCCAATTGAAACAGAGCTAGTTAAAATAGAACAGATTTACATAGAGTTATTGGACAATAGCCCACTACATGAACAGTTTTATAAATTGCTAGAAGAATATTTGGCAAAAGAAAGCATAGAGGTTTTAACAAGAAAAGATTTAGCTGATGCTCTGCTACAAGGCACACTAAAAGAACATAATGGTGAGTTGTTAATGGATATAGAGATTGTAAATCGCAAAGGTAAAATATTATTCCAAGAAAGATTTACAGGGTATAAAGACCCTAGAGATTTGGCAGTAGCTATTGTTTCCCGTTTAAAAGAAAAGCATTAGGTTTGATGACTTTAAAAAAATATGATTGTTAATTTTCTAGGTTTTAAATTCTATAGTTATTTTTGTTGGTTTTACCCAATTCCTTAATCAGTATTTTTAGATTTTACCCAATTTAACGATAGCTTTTTACTAAATTTTGCGCGTTAGTTAGTGTGCAGAAAAACAAGGCAAGTTTTATATTGCAGTTAACGGTTTTTGAGTGTGAGAAATTTAAGCCACTAACTAAGCCAAACAACTAATTTTAACCCAAAAATAAAGTTTTTTGGCCTACCTTAAACCTCGAGTTTTACCAATTTAGGCAGCCCAAAGGGAGCGTAAGTTATTGAAAAAGCCAGTATTTGGAATTTTGGAATAGTTTCTAGGAGCGATAGAATCAAGAGAAAGCTCAAGAAAAGAAT
>JAHFUF010000364.1:1503-5788 GCA_023265235.1 Blastocatellia bacterium | reverse complement strand
AGGGTAATTAATCCTGATGGGCAAGTAGCAGAGCTAGATTCTGCATTTACTTATGAAGGAGCTATTCCTGCTCCAGTCGCAAAGCTTAGTTCGCTAGAAAGTATTATTAGTGCTGGTGGTATACCAACAACAATTAAGTGGACTATTGATAGTAATGGCACTCCATTTCAACGCTTATTATTATCTACAGATGGAGGGAATACTTTCCCAATAGTTTTAGCTAGCAAGCTAACTGCTAATATTAATCAATTTAATTGGTTAGTTCCTTCAGATTTAGCTACAGAGCGCGCCAAAATTCGCCTAGAAGTGGTTCAGCCTGAAGCTACTGTTATAGATGAAACTACTAAAGATATTAAGATTGTTTCTGCTCCACGTATAGATTTAATTACTCCTACAACAGCCAAAGCAGATAAAACTAAATTAGCAACAGAAATTCGAGGGCAAGGCTTTGCACAAGGTTCTATAGTAGAAATGGATGGAGTAGCTTTAACTCTAAAATTATCTATTACACCTACTGTAATCAAAGTTAAGAAATTTCCTCACACAACACCTGGACATCATTTTGTTCGTGTACGTAATCCAAACGGTGGTACTTCAAGGACATTTCTGTTTACAGTAGCTCAATAAAGTTACAAACAAAATTTTGGATTGCCAGAAAGCTTAGTAAGAAGCTTTCTGGCGTAGCTTTTAGTAGAAGAAAATATTTCTTGTGCTATTATTTATTACTTTTTATAACCCCAGAAATTATTAAGGAGAGTTATTATTATGTTAAAAAAACTCCTAGCTATTTTTTTTCTTGCTACACTTACATTTACTACAATTATGCCAGATGATGTTTTGGCAAAAGGTCATAGAGGAAAGGCTGTTGTTACTAGAAGTAGAGGAAAGGCTATTGTTACTAGAAAAAGTGGACGAGTAGCAAAAGCTAGAGTGATTAAAGGTGGCAGAAAAGCTTATATTGCTCGTAGTAAATCTAAAAATAGTCGTTATGTTGCTAAGCGTGAAAGAGGTCGACGAAGGTCAGAGACAGTGGTTAGTCGTGCTCCAGGAGTTGCTATACCACCAGAACGAGTACGCGAAATCCAAACTGCTCTTAAGCGAGAAGGATATTTACAAGTTGAACCTTCAGGGCAATATGACCGCACTACAGTTGAAGCAATGACCAAATATCAACAAGATAATAATTTTCGCACAACTGGTTATCCTACAGCAGAATCACTACAAAAACTTGGTTTAACTAGACAAAGACGTGTAACACAACCAACTCCATCTGTAGAAAGTAAACCTGATGAGAGTTCTAGTGTCCCACCACAACTATTAGAACCTAATAGATAAGTTAAATAGATAAGTTATTTAGGAGTTATGTCAAATTTTCCATTTACGGATCTAGCAAGCTTACTTAAAAGACGCGACAAGGGACTAATTGCTGATTGGGAACTAAAACCTGCCGCAGTGTTAGTCCCAATGTTTTTTAAGGATGATGAATGTCATCTACTTTTTACTCGCCGAAATGACAACCTAAGACAGCATCCAGGGCAAATCTCTTTTCCTGGTGGCCGTCAAGACCCTACAGACGCTTCACTACTGGAGACAGCCTTACGAGAAACAGAAGAGGAAATAGGTTTAAAGCGTAAAGACATCAACATACTAGGCGAGCTAGACGATATGATGACTTCTACGCAATATCGTATCACCCCTTTTGTCTGTACTTTTCCTTATCCTTATAATTTTGTAATAAGCAAAGAAGAAATCAACCATCTAGTAGAAGTTCCTCTATCTATGTTTCTTAAGCCAGAAATCAAGGAAGTAAAGCAATTTGCCTTTTACAAAAATAATGTTGTGGATGTCTATTATTACCACGTTGGCCCAGAGCCTATTTGGGGAGCGACTGCTAGAATAGTTCGGCACTTTTTGGAGTTGATTAACCCAATGTTAAACTTAGGCTAAATAATACTGATTAATTCTAAAAAAGGGCAGACACATAGGTTTGCCCCCTGTAAGGTTTTTCTTTGTGCAAGGCTTAATAATATTCTACAGCCCCTTTACGGGTTTTAATTGGAACATGCTTCATCCAAGCAAGCTTTTTCCACCAATCTTGATTAGCACTATACCATTTAATTGTTTTTAATAACCCTGTTTCAAAACTAGTTTCTGACTGCCAGCCTAAAACCTCAATTGCTTTATTAGTAGAAGAGATGTGATGTTGAACTTGACCAGGACGATCCCCAATATACTCAATTAAGGATTCAGGCTTATCCATTATATTAAGTATTTTTTTAGCAATTGATAATACATCTAAATCAAAACCTGAGCCAAGGTTAAAAACTTGCCCTTTTACTTTTTGTAGGTCTGTATGTAAAACAGCATCAATACCAGCACAAGTATCACTAACATAAGCCCAATCACGACGGCTTGAGCCATCACCATGCACTGTTAAAGGCTCATCCATTAAAGCACTAGTGATAAAACGAGGTATAACTTTTTCTAGGTGTTGGTGTGGGCCATATTGATTAAATGGACGAATAATTACTGCGGGTAAGTCATAGGTTGCCCAATAGGAATAAACTAGTCTGTCTGCACCTGCTTTAGCGCTAGCATAGGGAGTCATAGGGTTAAGTGGGTGATCTTCAGTCATTGGTGAGGTTAAGGCTGTTCCATAAACCTCTGATGTAGAAATATGAATAAAGCGTTCTACTTGGTGAGAATGCTCTAGTACACAACTAGCTACAGTTTGTGTTCCTAATACATCTGTTTCAAAAAAAATACGATCGTCAAAAATTGAACGAGCAACATGTGATTCTGCGGCAAAATGAACTACTACATCAGACTTAGAGACTAGCATATCTACTAGCCCTGCATTATTTACATTTCCATACCAAAACTCAAACCTAGGACTGTCTTTAATTTCAGTAGGAATATTTTCTGGATTACCAGCATAAGTAAGTAAGTCTAATAAGATTAGGTGATATTCTGGGTATTTATCATAAAGATAGCGAACAAAATTGCTGCCAATAAATCCTGCTCCGCCAGTAATCAGAATGGTTTTCAAGGTTTAATCCTCACTCTCTAAGATTTTTTCATTAGATAAAATAGCTAGACTCTCAGCACCATGGTTAAAAAGTAAGTCAATTATTGACATATAAGGCAAAAATGGGGGATATAATTGTCGATAAACTGGGTGTTTATAGCTATGGTATTCTAGTTTAATATTTACCTTGTCAAATAGGGTTTTATCTAAATAGTTTGATGCTGCATCACCAGTTAGGTAATAATCTGCTTTTAGGTGCTGACAAATATTTATTAACCGCATAGTACTACTGCCAGAAATACTTAAGTCTGAAGAAAGAATTAATTGGGTTTTAATCCCTAGCCAATTGGCACAAGCACGAATAACTTTAATATTAAGGTCTAATAAATATTTGGTTTGAGAGTTTAAGATATCTATTAATGTTGGAAAATAATTTTCAAAAAAAGGTGTACGTTTATAATTTGCTAAAATTGTAGCTAAGTGTTTACGCGTCCAGTTTTGGCTATAATCTATTTCGGCTTCTTTAATAAGCTGGTCAAAACGCCCTCGGTTTATTATTGGGACTGTTAAATATTTTGCTTCTGCTTGGGTTTTTATACGATTGCGATTTCGCCAATCACGTTTAGTGTATTGAACATCATCGTATATAACAAAGCAGTCAGCACGCCTTAATTGGTCAAAAAAACCTAACCAAGGTAAATATCCTGGTTGTAAGATAACTACTCGCATAAGGGATTTGATCTAGTAAGCAAACTAACTCAATAAATTAAAGGTAGTAATCACTTGACTCTTTAACTATAGGAGTAAAGAGAGTAAAGCGGTAAATGGTAGCGAAATCATTGCTTAATGGCAAGAGCCTTTACTCCTATTAAGGAATTTATCCGAGATAATTATAGGGTTAGACTTGACTCAATAATCTTGGATAGCCATAATTGACCGACACTTTTGGAGGTTATTTTATGGATGATTTTAATAAAAGGTTAGTATTAAAACAAATTGAAGTAATAGACCAAGCAGACAAACAGTACCGTATGCAAGTTACTTTGTCAGCAAAGGGAAATAATTTTGTTGGCCAAGCCATAGGTAAAACAGATGGTGAAGACAAATTAAACACTGCTGCTATGGCTACTTTACAAGCTGTTGCTAGTGCTCTAAATAAACCTTTTACCTTGACTGTAAAAGGCGTAAATGCTAGTGAAGCGTTTGAAGGTCTAGAAGAAACCCTATTAGTAGTTGTAGTGGGTATTAACGATGGTG
>JAHFUF010000364.1:0-1493 GCA_023265235.1 Blastocatellia bacterium | reverse complement strand
ATTACTCCAGGGTCTTGTCGTAATACAGGCGATAGTATTGATGCTGTAGTTAAAGCGACTTTAGATGCTACCAATCGCTTAGTAGAAGCTAATTTGGCTTAGTAGTCAAATATAGTACCTAATATTGGTTTGCTAATTTGAAATAATATACTCGAAGATGCTTCTAGTTAGTTTTACCAGGTAAAATATTCTCTTGAATTAGTTGCAAACATAGGATTTAAGGCTACAATATAAAACACCACAAACAAACTAGCTATATTAGTTTATTTAGCAATGTTTAATCTGGTTTCTAATTTTATAAATTAAGTTCTGAAAGGTAGGAAGCACAACTTCTGATAAGTTTGTGTCAAAATCAACTAATGGAAAATAATCAACGTATAATAATCCATAATGTAGGTTTACTAGCTAATGGTAACGTGCAGGTAGAACTAAAATATGCAGACAAAGTTTACCAAAAAACAGTTATCGCCCCCATTGATGAAAAAGATCGTTTACTCGCAGCAACAAGAGCTACTATTGATGCATTAAATGAAATTATTCCTACTCCTATTGTTACTAGAGTATCAGAAATTCAACAAATAAAATTTCAAGAATTGTCAGAAGACGTAGTTGTTACTCTAGTAGGAATTAAGATTAAAGGTGAGGAAAAATTATTTCCTGGTAGTGCTAGGGCAGGAAACTCTGCTCTTAATGCAGTAGTAAGAGCTACTCTTGATGCGATAAACCGTCCTGTAGCTCTATTTTTATAAATTGTTTCCAAGTAGCTCAAACCTTAATCTTAAACAAATTGATATTTGCATGGAGTTATGATTGTGTCAAAAACTAGACTGCAATTGAGAAAAGTAGAGTTTGTTGAAAATGAAGAAGAAAACAAATATCAAGCAACAGTTTTACTCAGACTAGGTGCTAATGATTATATTGGGCAATATGAAGCAGACCGTACAGAATCTCCATTGCGTGTAATTGCTCTGGCTACCTTTCAAGGGGTTAACGACGCTTTGTTAAGTAGTATTAATCTTTCCTTAAAAATTACTTTGCGCGTAGCAGAAGAAATGAAACCAGCTTATATGACTAAATCTTTATTTATTGTAATTGTAGATGTTATTGCTGGTACTTTCTCCTTTAAGCCTACTGGAGCGGTGGTTGCTGAATCTCATGAAGTTCATCGTGCTACTGCTGCTGCTGCGCTAGATTCTCTTAATCGTTTGATTCAACATTTACTTAGAATTAATAATTTTATGTAATATAAATAGCTCTTAATATTACTTAGGGGTTTGCTCAAGAATGGTTAAAGAGAGAAAACAAATTTTTTTAAGTAGCTGTTTAATAATACCTATTATTTTAAGCTTGGCTTTTACTGTTTTTGCACAACAAGAGCCTCCTAAAAAGCCTAGAGTTGTATTTACTAATGATGAGTTTTCCACTACTTTACCAAAAGCGTCAGAGAAAGATAATTCTAGTGAGACTCCTAAACCAACTCCAATTCCTACTCC
>JAHFUF010000363.1 GCA_023265235.1 Blastocatellia bacterium | reverse complement strand
TATTTTTTTCTATTACAATATTATCAGGTTTGATGTCTCGATGAATAACACCGCTACGGTGTGCTGCGTCTAGAGCTAAACAAACCTGTCTTACTATAGTAATAGATCGTTCTACTTGTAGAGGGCCTTCTTCTTCAATAACATCTCTTAAGGATTTACCTACAAAAAGCTCCATTACTATATAAACAATTTCGTCTTCAGTACGGCCAAAGTCTGTAACACCAACAGCATTAGGATGTTTAATTCTAGCTGCGGCTGTGGCTTCACGTTGAAAGCGGGCAACAGCGTGACGGTCAGCAACAAGAGAGGAATGAAGAATTTTTACAGCCAGGTCATTTTGAATCAGTACATGTTTAGCTTTGTAAACAGTACCCATTCCACCCTCGCCCAGTTTTTCTTCCAACCGGTATTTGCCATCAATGACACGCCCAATGAGCGGATCCTCAACTTCACCGTCTAGCATGTCGCCATCAAACGGGCAAAAAACCATATGGTCAGGGAATTTGCGGCTACAACTGACACATTCCTTCATGTAAGAGATCTACCTTAGGTTTCAATCTGAAATGATAAAGGATATTATTTATTCTAGATCCAAAAAACTTAGCTAAGGTTGCCGAAGCTAAATTTAACACAGACCTCTTTAGTAAAATATAACAAAATATGTTGTATTGATGATGCTCTACTCTAACAATCAAGAATATACTAAGCATCTGTTGATTGTCAATTTTCTAAAAAGTTTTGTAGAAAAAATAGTATTTATTAAATAGCAATTTATACTACGACAATAGGCCAGGTAAAATGTCATAATTGTAATTTAATAGATATAGACTTTGCTATGCTAAACTATTGATTATAAGAGAATAAGTATTCTATAGAACCTTAATGCCCTTTAAGGCCATCTGATAATAGCCTAGTACTTTATTGATGGGAATTTAGTTGCTCACCTGGCTTGACCACTAGCAATAGTTCTAGTAGTCTATACCGTTTTGCAGAAAGGCTAAATTTCTTTCCTGTTTTTGTAAAGTTTCATTATTAAAATATATTTATTACATAATTAATTATTAGAGAAGTGGGTAATAGTTTTTAATAAGATCAATTAAATAAGATCAATTAAAAACTATTAGAAGCTTTAATCGTGTAAGTAAGGAGATAGGACTTCAAATGAGAGCAAATCTAATTAGACGTGGGATGATTATTCTTTTTAATGGCGTACCTCATCGTGTTATGGATGCACGCCACCATACCCCAGGCAACCTACGTGCAATGATGCAAACAAAATTGCGTAATGTGATGACAGGGGCTTCTTTAGAAACTCGCTTTAGTGCTACTGAAAATGTTGATCGTGCAACCCTTGAACAACATATGTTTAAGTATCTTTATAGCGATAATAACACTCATTATTTTATGAATGAAGAAAGCTATGAACAAATAGAATTAGACGATGAAGCCTTAGGTGATGGAATATATTACTTAATCCCTGACCTAACTATTCAAGTAGAATTTTATGATAATAAGCCAATAGGAATACAACTACCTGCTTCAGTAGTCTTAAAAGTAGTGGAAACAGAACCAGAACTTAAAGGTGCTACAGCGAGCAATTCAAATAAACCCGCTAAATTAGAAACAGGCTTGGCAGTCCAAGTCCCTCCTTTTGTTCGTGAAGGAGATGTTGTTCGTATTGATACACTAGAAAATAAATATATGGAACGTGTCAACAAGTAGCTGATATGTCTATTAGTTGCAGCTAGTATTAACAAAAATTTATTATGTATATTTTATATGATATTGTTCTTTTGTTGGCCCTGATACTAGCTGCCCCTTACTTAATTTATCAAGCAGTTGTTTATAAAAAATATTTGGCTAATTTGTTTGCTAGACTAGGGTTACGCCCAATAGGTTTGCCCTTTTTATCACAGCCAAAAATTTTGATTCATTGCGTTTCTGTAGGGGAATTTTTAGCCGCAGAACCTTTAATTGACCTTCTACATAAAACTTTACCAGAGTACAAATTAGTAATTTCTACAACAACAATAACAGGACAGAAATTAGCTCAAGAGCGAACTAGTAAGTTTGCTTTGGTGTGTTATTTTCCTCTAGACTTTTCTTTTTCTATCAACAGATTTTTTGATCAAATCCAACCTAAAGCAGTTGTAATAATGGAAACAGAGATTTGGCCAAATTTTTTTCGTGTTGCTAAATTGCGTAAAGTCCCATTGTTTATTGCTAATGGACGCATTTCTGATCGCTCATTTAAGCGTTACAGAAAGTTTAAGTTTTTACTAAAAAATATTTTAAGCTCTGTTACTTGTTTTATGATGCAGTCGGCTCAAGATGCAGATCGAATTTTAGCCCTAGGTGCACCTTCCAATAAAGTCAAAGTCTGTGGCAATATTAAATATGATTTGGGTACATCTGCACAAGTAGGCCGCTTAGATAAACTTGCTTTAGAATTGGCAAAAAAACTTCATCTAGAAGAACCCACTCCTTTGATAGTGGCAGGTAGCACTACTTCTGGCGAAGAAGAAATATTATTAGCTGCTTATCAAAAAATTATAAAAGACCCAAGTCTAGCTAACACACGCTTTTTAATTGCTCCTCGTCGTCCAGAGCGTTTTGACGAAGTAGCTAATTTACTAGCAAATAATAAGCTAGAGTTTACACGACGTTCTAATCGTTCTAATCTTTCGTCTGATAACGATGGATTTAGTAGTAAGGCTAATAAGGTTGAGAAAATTATTCTGTTAGATAGCATTGGAGAGTTAGCTGCAATTTATCGTTATGGTCAAGTAGTCTTTGTTGGCGGCAGTTTAGTCCCCTATGGTGGTCATAACATTTTAGAACCAGCACTTTATCATAGGGCAATTGTTACAGGCCCTTATATGAACAATTTTCATAAAATTATTACTGATTTCTTAGCTGCCCAAGCTGTAGTTCAACTTCCTATTTTGGAAAAAGAGGAGCTTATTTCTTCGCTAGCAGAAAAATTTGTCTATTTACTAAAAAATACTGATATTTGTGAGGAACTTGGTAAACAAGCTTACCAAGTTATAGAAGAAAATCGCGGTGCATTAGCACAACATATTAATTTAATTGTAAACTTCATAAATACAGAAAAATAAGCAGACAATTTTAAACAGGTTTATAAAATCAATAACATGAAAAAAATATGGAGTCTAATAATCTTACTAACAGCCATTTTACTTGTTAGTTGTTCTACATCACTTCCTAAAGATGAACAGCTAAAAATAGGCTTTGATGCTCAGGAAGCAAATTTTGTTGAACTAAAAAATATGATTACAAAACTAGACATTCCATCTGAGCAGGAAAACCTAAAAACCACAACGGTTGGAGTCGACAATGTAGGAGATTTTTGGCTAATAAACGGTGAATGGCGACGCAATGAAGATTCTGAAGACAAAAAATATACACAAGCAGAAATGTTAAAAGCTGTAGGGCTGTCAACAGAAGTCTATCAAAAATACCTAAGTTTGTTAAAGTTGATTAATGCTGAAAGAATTAGTAAAGATGAGTTAAATGGTAATACTTCTATTAGCTTTATGATGAAATGCACAGGAATTACAGATAATGGAGGTTGTAAATCTATAGTTTTTGCTGAAAAACCTCCAGAACCAATAGTTACTAGCACAGATCAACAACTTAACACAGGCACTTTTGATGGACTTTGTTATGTTAAGCTAAAAGAAAATTGGTTTATTGAACTTGATTGGTCAAAATAGACACTTAAAATCCAAAAAAAACTAAATGTTTTCCAAATTACCTAGCTCAAAGCTATTTCGCACCCTCATTTACCTGCCAGCAAAGCTTTATGAATTGATTATTAGGATTCGTGTTGTTTTATATGAATACCAATATATAAAACCAAAAGAATTAAATAAAGTGGTAATTAGTATTGGCAATATTACTTTAGGTGGAACAGGGAAAACTCCTTTAGTAGAATATATTGCTCGGTTTTTTAATGATGAACACCTAGAAACAGCCATAATTAGTCGTGGGTACAAACGTCAAGATAAATCAAACTCAACAATAGTAGTTTCGGATGGAAACAAAATAGTCGCTTCTTTGAAAGAAGCTGGTGATGAGCCTTTTATGCTAGCAGAAAAGCTTAAGGGAGTAAGAATAGTAGTAGGCTCTAATCGCTTTGAATCAGGAAAACTAGCAATAGAAAAATTAGGTTGTGAAGTAATTTTATTAGACGATGGTTTCCAACACCTAAAGCTTAAACGTGATTTAGATATTGTTGTCCTAGATGCTACAGATCCTTTTGGTGGTGGGGAAGTTGTACCACTAGGGAAGCTTCGAGAGCCTATTTATGGGCTTAAACGCGCACAAATGGTTATTGTTACTCGCTCAGACCGCGAGCTAGATCGCGAGCTTATTTTTCGTGTATTAAGTGGGTTAGAGCTAAATATCCCTGTTATTTATGCTTATCATGATTTTGTTGGCTTACGAGAATTAACTACTAATAAACCTGCAGCAATGCGCAAACTTATTAATTCTAAAGTCGCTATACTTTGTGCTTTAGGTCATCCAAGCGTATTTATTGAAGATATAGAAAACTACCAAGCCAAAATAGTCTCACAACATATATTTATAGACCATTACCATTATCAACAATCAGATATAAATCAAGTTGTTGGCCAAGCTAAAGCCGCAGGGGCAGAGTTTATTGTTACTACAGAAAAAGATGCTGTAAAACTAAAACCTTTTTCTTTTGACCTACCTATTTACATTGCAGAAATAAAAGCTGAATTTGAAGATGATGTAAGGCTTAAGTCTATTTTACTAAAAACAGTAATAAACAAACTTAAAAGCTAATTGTAGCGGGTAAGTTAATTGCTAATAGCGAGAAAACTAAATTTTAAGCAATAGGAAACTTATGCTAACATAGCGAAAGAATAACCAATTTCAATTTACCTTTAGAGCTAGCGAGAAAATGAGAAAATCTATGAAAAAACTACTAGGACTCTCATCACTTAGTTTAAGTTTACTTATTTCTGTTAATACTTTGGCAGAAACACCACAGCGTCCACAACGTCCACAACCTGCTGTTAATGCTGTTAATACAACTCCAACAAATGAGACAAAAAACAACCCTCTACCAGCATCAATGATGGTACTTAATGTTGCTGATATTGTCGAAAAGGTTAATCCAGCAGTGGTTAATGTCCAATCGCCTTCTCCAGATGGGGTTTCTTTAGGTAGTGGCTTTTTTATTGATGAAAATGGACTAGTGGTGACTAATTTCCATGTTATTCGCGATGCAGTAAAAAGCGGCGGCGATATTATGGTAGTAACCACAGATTCTTCTCGCTATAGTGCTAGTGTAAAAGGCTATGATGAGGCTACTGATATTGCTTTACTAGAGATTAAAGTTACAGACAAAAAACCGCTAATAACAAACCTAGGCGATAGCGATAAAATTCGTGTAGGAGAATGGGCTATTGCTGTAGGTAGTCCTTATGGGCTAGATCACACTGTTACATTAGGTATTATTAGTGCTAAGAGTCGAGGTGGCTTAGATGGTGAATACGATGATTATTTACAAACAGATGCCGCAATAAACTTAGGTAATTCTGGTGGCCCGTTAATTAATACCCATGGAGAAGTAATAGGCATTAACACTTTAATAATAGCTAAGGGCCAAGGATTAGGTTTTGCCATTCCAGTTAATATCTTAAAAGAAATAATGCCTCAGCTACGCGATTATGGTAGGGTAAGACGTAGTTATCTAGCTATAGAGGTGATAGATATTTCCTTAGGTGCTATTAGGGGTCTAGAT
>JAHFUF010000362.1 GCA_023265235.1 Blastocatellia bacterium | reverse complement strand
TGGGAGGTATTCTAAGAGTTTGTCCACTAGAACCTTTGTATTATCACCTGTACGTGCTGATAAAGGAATAACTTCTTTGAAATCATATTCTTGGCGATAAAAATCCATTACTGGTAAGAGCATTAACTTTTCTTTTACCAAATCTGTTTTATTAAGTAAAAGAAATGTTGGACGAGCCGCTTGTTTTATTAAGTCTAAAACATAGCGTTCACCTTGCCCCATATCTGTTGATGCATCACGCATTAGAACCACAATATCAACATCTTTAAGGGCTTCAAGTACAGCTTGCATCATCCGTTTATTTAACTTATATCCAGGTTTGTGTACACCAGGAGTATCAATAAAAACAATCTGGCCTTGAGGAAGGTTTAGTATTCCTTTTATTTGAGTGCGTGTTGTTTGTGGTTTGTCAGAAACAGCCGCAATTTTTTCTCCAATTAATTTATTAAGCAAAGTTGACTTACCTGCATTAGGACGACCAACAAAAGCTACTAATCCTGAGCGAATTTCAATTTTTTCATCTGTCATATTATCAATAATTTTATCCTATCATTTAACATTACTACCATTACCATTTACATTATTTTGCTCTTCTGTAGTAAGGCATAATTTTACTCTACTAATTCGACCACTATCTGCTTCAATTATTTCTGCTTTAACACCGTGATAAATTAATGTATCTCCTACACTAGGAACACGACCAGCATTTTTAATAATAAAGCCTGCAAGTGTAGAAAAATCATCGGCTTCTAGCTCTTTATCAAAAAGTGTTTCTATTTTTCTAATTTCTGTACTTCCTTTTATTAAATAGACTCCATCTCCAGCTTCTAGGATTTCTGGATCTATTTTTTCATTTTTATCATTTTCCTCGTTACCAATTTCGCCAACAATTTCTTCTAGCAAATCCTTTATTGTTACTAGCCCTGCTGTAACACCGTATTCATCGACGACTAAAGCAATTTGGCGTTTTGCTCGTTGCATATCTGCAAGCAATTCTGCTACTAGTTTAGTTTCTGGAACAAAATAAGCTGGTCTAGCTAATACCCCAACGGCTGCTTTAGTTTGTCCTGCTCTACAAGCTAGGAGCACATCATACATATAAACAATGCCTTCTATGTGATCGATTGATTCTCTATAAACAGGAATACGAGAATGTTTTTTATCAATCATCAAGTCACGCATTTCTTCTACTGTAGCATTATTGTCTAAAACTATCATATCAGGACGAGGGATCATTACTTCATCTACAGTGGTGTCAGTAAATTCTATTACAGAATGAATTAGTTTGCTTTCTGCTTCTTCAATAATACCTTCTTCAGTACCTACATCTAATAAGGCTTTAATATTTTCTCCTGAGACTTCTTCTGCTTGTTCAGGAGTGATGCTACGTTCTTCGTCACGCCGGAAACGCCTTAAAATCGAATAAACAACCAAAGCTGGAACAGAAAAAACTTTGTAGTAAATAGCAAAATAAGGTAATAGTAAAAGTAAGGCCCTGGCAGGATTATTTTGAGTAAAAAGCCTAGGCAAAAATTGACCAAAAAGACCGCCAATTAAAAGCGATACTATAAAAGAGCCAAGCAATATTTCTAGTTTATTTAAGTTTAAGTACAGTCCAATAGAAACCAAAAAAAGAGCAATGCTCACTGCTGCAAATTGCAACCCAGAAAGCGTAGTCATCTCAAGTAATTGATGATGACTTAGCAAATAACGTAAAAACCGTGCTTGTTTTTTACTTTTACTCTCTGCTGTTAGTGATCGTAGTGCTACGTCACTTAGTTGTCCTAACGCGCTTTCAAATGTAGCAATGAAGACCAGCATTATTATTAAAATGCTGGTCGCCGCTATTTCATATTCCATTTTCTTATGAAAAAATCCTAATTATTAAGAATCTGATGGTATGTTGAGTGTTGTAAAACCCAACAGTTGCTTACGTAGCTTTTGTTCTAGCTCATCCATTTCACCGTTATCTGTCTCATGGTCATAGCCATATAGATGAAGCAAGCCGTGCAGTATCAATACTTTAACTTCCTCGTCAAATGTTAAGCCTAATTTTTTAGCATAAACAACAGCCGTCTGGGTAGAGATTACCACATCACCCAAATAATTTCCTGCAAAACTAGCTAACTGTGCGTAGAACTTCTCCTCTATAGGTTCGTTATTTGCTGTGATTTCAGTAGTTTGGTAACTAAAAGAAAGTACGTCTGTAGGTTTATCAATATTACGAAACTCTTTATTTAATGCTCTTATTTTCCGATCGCCAACAAAAACAATGGTAGCCTCTACTCGTTCTAAACTAAGTGCTTGTAATACAGAAAGGGCGAATTCTTTCCACTCTTTTTTAGCTATTTTTTCAGTACGTTGTTGGTTAATTATCTCTACTAGCATAAGTTAGAGCCGAACCTTGCTATGTTCATCATAAGCCTTAATAATTAACTGAACCAAACGATGTCGTACTACATCTTTTTCTGTAAACTGAATCATAGAAATCCCATCTACCCCATTTAAGATTTGTTGAGCTTCTACTAGTCCAGAGCGTTTTCCAGCAGGCAAGTCTATTTGGGTTACATCGCCAGTAACAACAGCTTTTGAGCCATACCCAATTCTAGTTAAAAACATTTTCATTTGTTCTGAGGTAGTATTTTGTGCTTCGTCTAAAATAATAAAAGAGTCTGACAAAGTACGTCCACGCATAAAAGCTAGTGGAGCGACTTCAATGACACGTTTTTCTAATAATTTGGTAATTTTTTCATTATCAGCCAAATCAAAAAGTGCATCATAGAGTGGTCGCAAGTATGGATCTACTTTATCCTGAAGATCTCCTGGTAAAAAGCCTAGTTTTTCTCCTGCTTCAACTGCTGGTCTAGTTAAAACAATACGATTAACTTGTTTAGACCATAGAGCTTGTACAGCCATTGCTACAGCCAAATAGGTTTTTCCTGTACCAGCAGGCCCAATGCCAAACACTATGTCATAGGCTTGAATTGCTTCTATATATTTGCGTTGGTTTGCTGAACGAGCGTTTACTACTTTTTTCCCTGTAGGATTAAAATACAGTGATTTAGAAAAATATTCCCGTAAAGAAAAAGCGCGATCTTCAGCAATTTGCTTAAATGCATTTTTTAATTCTACTACCGTTGGGAGTTGCCCTTCTTTGACTAATGTAGAAAAATCTTCCAAAATTCGCTGGACAGTCTCTACATCACGAGGGCTACCATCTAAGGTAATCTCATTACCACGAATACCAATAGTTACGTCAAGTAAAGACTCTAAATATTTGATATTTTCATCATAAGGCCCAAGCAGTACGTCTAATCCTTTTTCTGGCAACACTAATTTTTTCAAAATCTTTTTTCTGACTCCTTAAATCATTATATTGAAAATTGTTTGTTGGATATGATTTTAGCAAAAACTAAAGGAAAAATTACTAACAAATTTCCTAGTTGACCATTTTCAGCATTTATAGGTTACTTTTAGTTCCTTAATGGTTTCTTAAATTAGGTAGTGTTACGGAAATATTGTAACACTACTCAATAAAATTTTACTAGTGTACTAACTACACCAATCTAGTTCTACACAAATCGGATAGTGATCTGAAGGATAAATATATCCTTGGTTGGTGTAATCGATTTTTGCTAAACGGGTAAAGAAATGTTTTGAGGAAAATAACACCCAATCTATTGAAGTAGGATTTGGTAAACTACCGTATTCATGGTAAGTACCATCCCTATCATTTGGATGAAGTTGTGAATAAGCTTCACTAAGAGGGTTGGGACTTTCTAAATCAGATAAATGTCGAAATGGTTCGCTACCACGGTTAGCATTAAAATCCCCTGTGACAATGACTGGCATACTCGCGCCTAAAGCTTCAATTCGGCAGCGTAAAAGATGAGCAGACTTTAATTGTACTTGAGGGCTTTGATAATCAAAGTGGGTATTAAAAAAAGTAAAAATGCGTTTTTTATTCTCGTGAGGCTGCAATGCTGACCAAGCAACAGTACGCGCAAAAGCACTCCCTGCAAAAACACTAGCAGGAATATGTGGCGTATCGCTAAGCCAAAAAAAGCTACTAGCCACTTCTGTAAAACGAGACTTCTTAAAAAGTATTGGTGACATTTCTAGGCTATCATTGCCTTCTAAGGCACGATGAACACTACTAAATTGATAATCGGAAAGTTTTTCTTTTATATATTGAGCTTGTTCATCATCACGGCATTCTTGTAAGCCAAGCAGGTCAGGATCAAAAGCTTTAATTCTTTCAACTACCAAGTGTTTACGATTATCCCAATGATTTATACCATCTTCAGCAGTACCATAACGAATATTAAAAGTCATCACTTTAATCATATGCAATTTTCTTCCTGGCAATAATTTTAATAACTTAGACAAAGCAAGTTTATAACACTTTTTTTAACAATTTGTACTATCTATTATTCCAACTATTCCAGCTTATTTACTACATCTAATTCTTCTTCAGGTTTTGGTGGATTAGCACAGCCTTCACATTTTAAAGATGATACATTAATGTGGATATTACAGAAAGGTTTACTACATGTCTGACAACTTAAGGAAGTCTGATTTTGACAACTAGTACAAGGCTTTAGTATCTGTGTTTCAAAAGATTTGTTAGAAGCAGAATCAAAAGATGATTTTGTTTCAAAGCTAGGTTTTACATCAAAAGATGATTTCATTTCAAAACTAGGTTTTACATCAAAACTAGGCTTTACATCAAAACTAGGTTTTATTACCATAGGCTTGTAAACATTAGCACTAGGATTTTCTGTTAATTTAGGGTTTGCAGTGTTACGAATCACTAATCTAGGTGGTTTGCTTGATGTTGAAGATAGATTTAATCGAGAAATATTTTCCTGACCACTTGCAGGATAAGGTGGTAAGGCTGGTGTCATAGACATTCCTTGCCCTGGTGCCATTTGGTTTGGAACAGGAGGAATCATCACTCCAGGCAACATGGTCATAGATGGGCCACTCTGAATTTGGTTTGGTGGCATTTGGATTGGCGGCATCATTGGCATCATTTGATTTTGCGACATTGGCATATTCTGCGGCATTGGCATATTCTGTGGCATTGGCATATTTTGCGGCATCATTTGGGTTGGCGGCATTGGCATCATTGGCATTTGGGTTGGCGGCATCATTGGCATCATTTGATTTTGCGACATTGGCATATTTTGCGGCATCATTGGCGCCATTTGGTTTTGCATTTGACTTGGCGGCATTTGGTTAATAATTGCTGAGAATGGTTGTGGTCGCATTTCCATCATAGGAGGAAAATTAGATTTTGCTTCATAACTAGGAGGTTTGTCTAACTCTTCCAAATAGCCAAACTTTAGCTCTTCTAACCTTAACTTAATCAAAACCAGTAGATTAGTATTTTTTCTCTCAATTTCTAAAAGATCATTTTGTTTAATTAATATAAAATTTATTTTTTCTTGCTGATAAAAATGCTGCATTACCCCTTTTAAGCGAATAGGATCAAATAAATTAGCAGACGCTTCTGTATCCCTAATAAATAAAATCAGAGTGTTTATACCTATTAACTGTGCTTTACTTGCCAACATAATTAAGTCTTCTGTATGTACTTCTTTAAGCCAGTAACGCCATTCTATAGCTAAATAATGACCTAAGCTCATGATAACTGGGTCAGAGTTTAAGCTATTACGTACTATTAGATTTAATTTATTATGAGGCACAGTTTCATCACAAATAAGAAAATCTGTTACTGAGCTAAATAAATATGCTGCAATATCTGCTAAACAAGGTTCTAATGTCTCTATAGTAT
>JAHFUF010000361.1 GCA_023265235.1 Blastocatellia bacterium | reverse complement strand
TTGAGTCTTGCCTAGCTTTTCGTAATGGCAACGTTGCTCCTTCTCTTTTGCCTGACATTTTTTTAGCTCAATCCGAATCTAACCTTTCTCTTGCTGCTTAATACCCGTGAACGGTTACGTTCCGCCTATGATGTTGATTATTTAATTACTTAATTATTTAATTATTTAATTACTTAATATTTAATGTCATAAAAGAGCTACCACTTCCAATTTAGTGTTTAAATTGAGGTTTTTAGCTTTACTCCGCCATAAGAGTAGCACCCATTAAGTTTTGTATTTATTGAGCTTATAATTACTTCATATAGGTGATTTATATTCTCAATATTTACTTAACTTACAAACTTGCTGAAATACTTTTTTTGACTTTGGGTTATTAAAGTTTACGTTTTGCAGGTTGACGTTATATATCTGACTAGAGGTTAAGTTAATTTCCTTAAAATTACCAGTTTTTCCACGTTTTCTGTAATAAATAAGGTTGGCAAGTAACGCTGTTTATGAGCCGTAAACTAAGGTTTTTCACTTTTAGCCTAAAAGAGTGTGGTTTTTCTTACTTCCCATAATAGTAAGATTAGGCAAGTCTTTGATAAATAAGAGAATTAATTAACTTAATCCTCAATAACAAGTTGTTTGAAAACAAAATACCGGCGCGTTCCGGGACAACAATTCCCTCTATAACTAAGACTTGATTCTTAGTATCAGTTTAGGGAAAACAACTCCTGAAGTTTAGCAAAGATTAATTCTTTCTATTAACTAAAGGAAACAACAAGGAGACATTTTAATGTCAAACTACAAAGAAGTAGTGGTCTATGAGATAGACCAAAAGTTTTCTGTGGTATTTGTGTCAGCTAATCTAGAGAATCAAAAGCTTTTTCATTCTTCTAGAGATATCCTAGACACTTATCAAAAAGCATTTGAAGCTGTTGAGTTTTTGAGAACCTATCAAGCTCTTGTAGATTAATTGATTTAATTGATTTAATTGATTTAATTGATTTAATTGATTGCTCAAATATCAACTTCATAATGCTAAACTTTTAACTTCATAACTTCCAATACTTTAGAGCTTCAAGATTTTTAAGTTTCTAAAGTAGAAAAGTTTTAACTTCTTTTCAGTAACCAACCAACAACAAATTCAAGTTTTTAAGTTTTTAAGTTTCTATTTTAAACTTAAAGTTAGAGCCTACATTTTAAACTCTATGAGCTTTAATAGCTTCAGTAGCTTAGTAGGTTCAACTGTTTTGAAGGCTTTGAATATTTCAAATAATTAGCCAATTTCAACATCAACAACAAGTTAATCTAATTTAATAACTTAACAAGAGTAAGCAAGTAATAGGGTTTTATTCTATTACCAAAGCTTGTCTGGCTATTTGTGTGTCTATACCTAAAAGCTTAAGTTATTTAATTAGAGAATAATATCTAACAATAATCTATTTATTAATAGATGAAATAATACCAACAAGGAGACAAAAACATGGTAACAATTTTTTCTTTAGAGCAAATGCAGAGAGCAATTTATGTTGGAGATTCAATGATTAAGAGCAAATTAACAATGGCAGCACATAGCCACAAACTAAACGATAAAGTAGGGGAAAATAAATATTTTGCTGAAGCTTCTAGGCTTAATACAAAAGTAAATAGCTTAAAAGCACAAGTTAAAATAATAGAAACTGCTATAAGTTAAATTACTTCGTTTGAAGCCTTGCTATTTCCTCTTAATTTATTACCAACCAAATTAACCCTCTAAACCAACAAGTTTAACTAAATCAACAAGGAGATTAGATATGGCACAAAGTCTATCTATAGACGTTCTTGAGCAAGAATATTTTCAAGCTTTAACAGAGTGTAGGACTAAAAGGCAAGTTGCTGAAACTTTACTTAAAGTTGGCGATTTACTCTTAGGTAAAGCTTACCTAAGAGAAGCTGTTTTGCTTAATCAAAAAGCATCTCGAATGGAAAGACAGATTCAAGCAATTAAGTCTGTCGTCAGCTAATTACCTAAAAACAAATCCTTCAACTCTTCAATGGAACTTCAACTTTTCAATAGAACTTTCTAAGTTCACCAAATCAACAAGTTTTTAATCCAAATCAACAAATTTTTAATTAAAAAAAGGAGAAAAACCATGAAAGGTTTTAACGGACAAGTTCGTCAAAATTATGCTACTAACTTTGGTTTGCAAGTAAGTATGTTAAGAAACGCTGGTTCAATACCTAAAGACTTAACAGATGCACAAGCAGAGGTAATTTTAATGAGAGCAGTAGAAATTGGTATTTCGCCAATAATTGCTCTTAGTGAAATTAGAGTCAAAGAAGGCAAAACTATTGTTAGTTTTGATTTACTAAGAAGCTTACTACATCGTAGTGGCTTGTTAGGTTTTGAAGAAAGATTTGAAAGCCGTAATGAATCTATGGTTCGCTTAATGCATATTAATGGGAGAGTAGAACAAGCTACTTTTTCCTTGCAAGAAGCTGACAAACTTAATCTTTTAGAAAAAGAATCTTGGAAACAAAACCAAGCAGAAATGCTTTACCAAAGAGCTTATATCAGAGTAGTACGAAGACTATTTCCTGAAATCTCTTTGGGATTAATTATTGAGGATGAGTATGTCAAAAGTCCTAGTTTTATCCAAAAGCTATGGAAGTTTTTACTTAATCTCAAAAACTCTAAAAAGGTAAAAATGAGACTTATTAAAGTTTCTCTTTCCAAACAAGACGCTCAAGGACAGCTAGCAAATACCTCAGAAAATACAGGTGTTGCTAGAATACTTGCTAAGAAAGCCGTTCAGCTATCTAAAGAGCAAGCATTACCTAAAGAACAACCTAGAGCTATTAAAGCTTCTTAGTCTACCCACTCACTACCAACAATCAATATCAGCATTAACAAGCAATATCAACAATAGCTAAAGAACTAAGGTTAGCTAAGGTTAGACCTTTCTAATCCTAGTTCTTTTCCTGTATCCATCAACAAGGCTTAACAGGTTAAAACCTACACAGAAGTTTAATAAGTTTAATTAAATCAACAACAAGGAGCATTTTATGTCATTTAATAAAATTACAGTAGTAGGAAATCTTGGACGTGATCCAGAAATTAAGTTCACTCCACAAGGTCAACAAGTATGTGAGTTTTCTGTTGCCACAAATGAGAAAAAATTCATTAATGGCGAATCTAAAGATGAAACAACTTGGTTTCAAGTTAGTTTATGGGGAAAACTTGCAGAAACAACTTCTAAATATTTATCCAAAGGCCGTTTAGTTTATGTAGAAGGCCGTTTGCGTCTTCGTGAATGGACAGACAGAGAAGGCCGCCAACGTTTTAGCTTAGACATCACTGGTACAGAGCTTAAGTTCTTAGGTAATCAGGCTAGTGAAACAGCTAATAACTATAATCAACAAGAACTAACACAAGAAAATGCTGTTGCTACTGCAATTATCACACCACAAGTAGCTCAAGTAGCTCAAGTAGCTCAATCAGCAGCACTAGCACCAGCACCAGTAATTAGAGAAGATAACCTGCCTAAAGCTAAGGTTGCTAGCAATCAAAACGCTCAAGCACCTAAGGCTAATGGCAGAGCTAGAGTTAATACAGTTAAGGATCCTTTTAATGTGTAAGTTAACAAATAAAACTAGGGTTGGGATTTATTCTCATTCCTAGTTTTATTCTCTTAATTACTTTCTTAGTTGTTAGTACCAATTAAATCAATATAAATCAACAACTATAAATAAATAAATAAAAGGGGGAAATTTTATGGGTAATTACCATAAAGTTAAGGTAAACAATAAGCTAGTAATTGTATGTACCCTAGGAACTATGGAAAACATGTATTATATCCGTAGAGATGAAGCATACATAGTGCGAGCATTTGATGCTGATCCAGCAATTAAACTGTTATTGATGGATGTAAGCATCATTTGGAGATTTCGTTGGCCTGATGAAGATATTGCCATTGATTATCAAAACCAAAACGCTTTCAAAGAAAGCTATCAGAAAATAGTTGATGCGGTAGGAAAAAGAAATCCACGTAGCTTGATTTTTAATATTTTAGATTCAAGTTTTCACAATGGGTTCTCTAATGATCATGAAGCTAACTGTATAAAACAAAATAGATTAAAACTATTAGGAGATAGATATTCTGCTATTAGTGGTACTAGGACAATCTTTTCTTGTCTTAGCTGTAACAAGCTTTATGCTTTTTCTCAGACAGAAATAGAACTAGTAATAAAACCAAGCATACTTTCTTTAACAGAATATCCAAGAGATTTTCTAGAAAAAGTAGTAGAAAGAATCAAGCCTTATCATGGTGTTTAATCTTTTGTATCTAGACTAATACCTAATAAGTTATTTTGCTAATCCTTTCACAATAAGTAAGTTCATCAAGCAACAATTAAATACAAAAAAGGAGTTTAATTTATGCAACAACAAGTTATAGCTATAGCTCTGTCCATTGCTATTCAAGCAAATACCCCGATTTTACTTATGGGCGCACCAGGAATAGGAAAAAGTTCAACCATTACTGCAATTGCAAAAGCTCTTAATTTTCTAATAGAGGTAGTGATTGCATCTGTAAGAGAACCTAGCGATTTTGCTGGTCTTCCAATCATAGATAATGGTGATGTAAAACTAGCCCCTCCTGCTTGGGCTAAACGTCTTGCTGCTAGTGGTCAAGGAATACTTTTCCTTGATGAAATAACTACAGCACCACCAGCCGTTCAAGCTGCTTTGCTTAGAGTAGTCTTAGACAGATGTGTTGGTGATATTGAATTACCAAAGGATTGTATAGTAGTAGCGGCTGCTAATCCACCAGAGCAATCATCAGGCGGTTGGGATATATCAGCGCCATTAAGTAATAGATTTGTTCATTTAGAATGGCAAATTAATGCTCAAATGTGGGCGGATGGATTAGTTGATGGTTGGAAATCTAATGATATTAAAGAGTTACCTAAAGATTGGCAGAATGAATTACCAGTAGCCAAAGCTTTAGTAGCTAGTTTTATTAGAAAGTTACCACATTTACTTTTCCAATATCCAAAAGAAGAATCCCAAGCAGCAAAAGCTTGGCCTTCTCCTAGAAGTTGGACAATGGCAACTACTCTACTCGCTGCTTGTAGAAGTGCTGATGTTTCAGAGGATGTGTTATTTACTTTAATAAGCGGTTCTATTGGGCAAGCAACTGCAATTACCTTTGTTAATTGGCTAAAGGAACTAGATTTACCTAATCCAGAAATGATTTTAGCTAACCCTGCATCACTAAAAATACCCAGAAATCAAAATGATAAACTTTACGCGATTTTAGGTAGTATTAGTAATGCTGTAGTTAAAAACAATACTGTGGATAGGTTTTATCGTGGGGTTAAAGTAATGTCATATGTTGCTAGTCTAGGCTTTATTGATATTGCTTATCCACACCTAAGAACCTTAATCAAGCATATTCCTCAAGGTGCTAACACAAGCGTTCCAGAAATGGCTGTCTTTGCTCCTGTGATGAAACAAGCTGGCTTGATTAATTGATTAACTAGCCAATTAGTTACTCGTTAACCTATTACCACTTTCTAAACAAGTTATTACCAGATTCAACAAGCATTCCAACAATGATTAAGCCACTTAACTAGTTATTTAACATAACCTAGTTTACCTAGCTTTTTTTAACTACCAACAGGTTATCACTACCAACAAATCCAACAAATTTTCAAGTAAAAAAAGGAAAAACCTATGTATACCAACACAAATACCAGTACCAATCCAGGTCTATTTGAAAGTGCTATTTGCCTTTCTTTAACACTATCAAGCTTTAGCGTACAAAGAAAAGGTGATAAAAACCAAAT
>JAHFUF010000360.1 GCA_023265235.1 Blastocatellia bacterium | reverse complement strand
AACTTCTTAGCCCTGTGGAAAAGCGTATTGGTATAACAGAAGGTTGTTTTGCTTCAATTTCACATTTTTTGTTCAATTAAAAGGCAAGGTAGTCGGGTTAGACGCAGTAATTCCCAGTCAGGCAGTTAAATACAGTAGAATGAATAGATTAGCTGCCAGCCCTAAAGGACTGTAGCAATTCTCGGTTTAGAAAAGAGCCAAAGGTTAAATCTTAAGTCGCGGCAGCAACGTTACAATTTTCTTAAGAAATCGTTCTGCTATTACGTAATTGTCCTAGAGCATGTTTTAAGTATAAAGTGTAATTTTCACCTTTATAAATAAACTCTCTATTCTCACCATGAAAAAAACCATTAATATACGCTTGTTCAATTAAAGAAGCCTGTTGCTCAGGGTTTAAATTAGCCCAAGCTTTCCCCTTTTTAATACCTTTAAGAAAATCGTACCCTTCTCCTAAATACTGTCCCCACAAAGACTTACTAATATAGTCATACCCCTGATTTTGATATTGCCAAATATGCACCATTTCATGTACTAGAAGCGGCATTGTGTAGGTTTGCTTAGGTATATAGATAGTGTCACCCATAACAAAAGCTCTACCACTCATTGTTAACAAATGTGAATTACCTGCTTTTATCGCTACTTTTCCATAATCAATAGAGGTAAAAAAAACCTTTTCTAGCTCAACTAATTGCGCTTTTGTGAGTTTAACGGCTGGTGCTTCTAACCCTAGTGCCTGTTCTATATTACTAACAGTGGTTAGTCCTTGGTATAATATCTTGGAGGTTATTGTATTAAAACCCATTACTTATTACTTAATACTCTACTTTGATATTATGCTGATTTAAGGCTTGCTCCAAATCACTTCTTGCTGCCTTAATCATGCGAGCTACATCAACTTGACCACTTGCATGTAACTTGATTTGGAAACGCAAATTAGCACCAAAACCTTTTGCCTTAGATTTAATATAAACCTCTGGGTTTAAGGCAGAAACCTGACGCAGAATTGGTGCTAGTAGAGATTCATCACCACAAACAGCCCATAACTCTTCTTCCAAATATGTACCTACTCCAAATAACTCTGACAAAATAGATTGGATTGGCCCAAGAACTAAGCCTTTCATTTCTTGAGGAACACCAGGTAAAGAAATAATAGTAGTAGTTTTATAGGTAAGTTTTATTGCTGGAGCAACCCCTACAGGGTTTTTTATTGGGATTGCATCAGTAGGTAATATTGCCATTTTATCGCGTGCTGGATTCATTTCTGCGTTGCTAACAAAAGATTCTCTAGTTAAATCCTTGTATTTTTCTTTAATCCACTCATAAGCAGTTTCATCCATTTTTAAGGGCAAGTCTAAGGCATGGGCAATAGCAGCTAGTGTTAGGTCATCATCAGTTGGGCCAAGCCCTCCAGTGATAAGAACTAAGTCTGTTGACATACTGATTAAATCTCTATCAACAATCTTACGAACTATGCTGCTAATTACATCTATTTTGTCTGGTAGCATTAAACAACCTGCTACTTGAAAGCCTAGCGCAGTAAAATGGCGACAAAGCCAATTTGTATTAGTGTCTAAAGTCTCTCCTATTAATAATTCATTACCTATTGCTAAGATTACAACTCTGTGCATAACTCTGAAGAAACCCCCAAATTAGTTAAATGTAGTTTAACTTCAGGAATTTTTAATATTCCGTATTCATTTACTACTGCGGTAAAAAAATCTAAGGGAGTAGTTTCAAAATATCGATTTAAGACTACTATTGAATCTGATGCTTCTGGCCAAACTTCTTCTTTAGCATGTATTTCTTCCATTGTTAACCCATAGGAAGAAGGTAGGAATTTAGTACTATCTGCTAGTACATAGCAAGGTTTATTTTGTGCTTGAGCAGCCAACGCAATTAAAGCTGTTCCTATTTTATTAACAACCCCTTCTTTAGTAATAGCATCTGCTCCAAATAAAACTATTGAAGATCTTTGTAAAGCAAAAAGCACTCCTGAATCAACAACAAATGTTACAGGTATATTTGCGGCTGCTAGTGTTTGTGCTGTTTTACGTCCTTCTAGCATTGGTCTACTCTCTGTAGTAAACACCTCAAAATTAAGTCCGCTATTTTTAATATTAACTAGTACTTTATTTACTGTTGCGCTGTAGGAATGGACAAGAATAACCGAGTTTTCATTAATTACAGGTTGGAGTTTTTGTGTAATGCTATCGCCTATACCAACTACTATAGCCAAAAAACTATAAATATATTTTTCAACACCAGCTTTTGCTTCACCAAAAGCCGTATGGCTATTAATTATTAATAATGATCGATTAGCTAAATTAAAGAGTGTAGCCATTTTAGGCTGAGCTTTTAATAGGGTTTTAGCAAATACAGCTACAGGATTACGTAGAAGCTCTACTGAGGCTAAAGGTTTTTCACGAATATCTGTTAATATTTCTAGTAAGACTAAAGCCGCTCTACGAGCTAGTTCTGAAGAACCAGAGGTATTGTCTTGCGCAATTTCAGCTATTTTTTGACTAATTTTTTCTTGAATATCCATAAAAATCTTGTGAAAAATCTTATGACAATGGTCGTAATATCTCTAATTCTGCTAGTAATTGTTCTGCGCTACTAGTTCGTTCAAGCAGGTTTTCTGTCAGTAAACCATTTATTACACAAGTAAAGCCTGGAGTAACATTAGTATGATGTTCCCAAGCAAATTTCTTTTCTATTGGAATATAAAGTTTGCTAGGATGCAGCCCTGTAAGCAAGCGTAAAATGGTTGCTCCAGCAGCATAAAGGTCGCTTTGTGGTACAGCACGTCCATAAAGTTGTTCTATTGGAGTATAACCAGCAGTGCCTACTACTGTATTATTACTATTTTGCGAAATCTGCGAGACAGCCGCAAAATCAACTAGTAGTAACCTATCATCATCAGTAGCCCGCATTAAGTTTTGTGGCTTAATATCACGGTGAACTACTGGTGGAATACGAGAATGCAAATATTTTAAAATTACTGCTAATTCTTTTAATATCTCTCGTGCTTCTGCTTCAGTTACTATGCTACGCTCAGCCTTAGCCAACCAACCTAACAAAGTATCACCAGGAATATATTCCTCTACCAAATAAGCTGAGCCATTTTCTTCAAAAGTAGCATACAGGCGTGGAATTCCAGCGTGTTGCAAACCCATTAATACTCTAGCTTCTCGCTCAAATAATCTCTCTACAGTAGACCGTCTAGTACTTTGAAAATCTGGATCATCCTCAGAAATAGCTTGTAATTCTTTGAGAATTCGATTAGCTCCATCCCTATTTATATCTATAACTAAATAACTAATACCAAACTTAGTACGACTTAATACCTGTTGGATTATATAACGTTCTCTTACTCTTTCGTCTTTAAGCAAAGAGCCACAACCACTACAACGCCCTTGTGAGTCAATACTTGGTGAGGGGCAATTATCAAAAACACAAATCGACATTCTTCTAATCTCCAAACTCTAAAAGTAACGATATAGATTAAAGACAATCTCTCATTAGACAATAAAAAATAAATAGTTGCTAGAGAATATTTATTTCCCTATGTAAGAGGCAAACCTTATGTGTCTGTCCTTTTATTAAATGTTAGTTAATTTTCTAATTTTATGGATAAGAAAACGTTAAGAAGTTATCTCTATTTTTGTTATTTTCATCAACAAAGTGTCTGTTTTATCTGCTTCCTGTTGCCAAGATTCCCCAAACTGTCCTGGCATAGGCAATCTATTATACACAGCTAAAACTTTAGTACTTTGTTCTGGTGTTAAATTTCCTACTGCCTCTGTAAATTCTTGAGCAAATTCTTTTATTGTTGGTCGCTTACTAGGGCTTTTACGTAGCGTTTGCATTAGAATTTTTTCAATGTTTTCAGGAACCACAGGATTAAGTATTCTTAGAGGTCTAGGAGCTTCCTGAATATGTACTCTTGCCATTTTATAAGGAGTTCTTTCATCAAAAACAAAAGGTAATTCTCCTGTAAGCATTTCGTAAATAACTAACCCTACACTATAGACATCGGCTTTTCCATCATAACTCATACTGCCAAATCTTTCAGGAGACATATAAGCTGGTGTGCCTAAAACCTCTCCTGAAGTAGAGAGGTTTGAAGTGTCACATTCTGCATCACTAGTAAAAATTTTAGTTAACCCAAAGTCTACTACCTTAACGATTTCTCCTTGTGGGGTTTGGTGAAGAAAAATATTATCTGGTTTAATATCTCTGTGTACCATCCCTAAAGCATGTACTTGCTCTAAAACATCACAAACAGGGGTTAATATCTCTCTACAACGTGCTAGAGACAACCTACCATTCTTTTTTATTTCATCGCCCAAAGAATGGCCATTAAGTAATTCCATCACTAAATAAGCTATACCATTTGCAGAAATTACAAAATCCAGTACAGATACAGCATTAGGATGGTTTATTCTACAAGCAGAAATCCCTTCTTGACGAAACCTTTCTAAACGCTCTTTAGCATTATTTCCTATAATAGGACGTAAGATTTTTATTGCAACAGGTCGTCCTAAGTCAATATGCGTAGCACAATAGACTACTCCAAAACCTCCAGCACCGATTTTACTATTTAGCTGGTACTTTCCATCTAACAAAGCTCCTGTCAAGACATCAGAAAAAGCTGAAAACACAACATTAGCGCGTTTTTGCGCTTGAAAACGTGCTTCCATTTTTTGACGTTCTATGGCTTCTTGAAAATACCAGGCATTTTGGAAAGCAATTGCAGATTGAGCAACAACCCCAACACCAAAATCAAGATCTGCGTCATTATAAGTTAGCTTTCCTGGTCTTGCTCCAAAAACAACTACCCCTATTACATTGCTATCAACAGACAAGCTTGTTACCGTATCACAACTAACATCTGTAACAATATTTGTTGCTGATAAGATTGGTATTGGAAAAAGTATTTCCGCTTGTTGTTTTATTAGTGTTTTTTTAACATCACTCTCCGGCAGTTCTGCTATTTTAACAGCCCCAGGCTTTTTTGGGAAAAAAGGCTTTAATTCATCACTAGGTGGTAAACTAAGACCTTTTTGACGTAGTAAAATAGCTTGAGGATCTCTCCATATAGCCAAAGCATATTTTTTTACTGCCCAACGTCCAGATAAAGTTAGTACCAATAGTCGAGCAATTTCTGTAGGTTCAAGTGTAGAAGAAAGCCCTCGTACAAAATCAAGTATTGCTCTTAGTTCTTGAATTTTTTGCGCTAATTCACGATTAAGCTTTATGGTTTGACTATGAGCGCGGGCATTATCAATAACACTTGCAGCAATTGCAAGTAAAGCATTTATAAATTCTTGCTCATCCTTTAACAAAACTTCGCTAGCAGGTTGCACTATAGCTAAATATCCTATAGGAGTTTCCTTAGCCCCAATAGGAAAAAACAAATTCATTCCCACACTTTGTGCTTTTTGCTCAGAAAAAACCTCTCCTACAGTAACTTTTGATGTACCTTTTACTATCACTATTTCCATACGCGCTTCTATAACAACAGCAATTAACCCACGACTTACTAATAGACGACCCATTACTGTACGTAATAAATGACGTAGCATGTCGCTTAGGTCGTGAGAAGAATGCAATAGTTGCGTAGACTCTAGTAATGATTCTAGCCGTGAAGGATCAAGAGTTTTGGTTATCATAATTAAATAAAGTAAGGCTTTAGAACTATATTAAAGCTTTTAGACAAAGATTTTACGCTATTCTAATTTCTTAGGAATTTTTTTTGTCATAACTAGTTCATTTTTCTGACCAGGAGAAATCTCATAATGCACCTCATCCAT
>JAHFUF010000359.1 GCA_023265235.1 Blastocatellia bacterium | reverse complement strand
AAATACCACACCAACGCCAACAATAGGTTTACCTGTAATAGCATCGATCACTTTACCAGTAACGCGAAAACCCTTTTCTGGCCGTTGTGCTGTAATATCAATATTGGTATTCTCTTTGCCTTCTTTAACTTCAATAATCTGGGCTGATTCTTCTTGCGTAGTACTAGGAAAATAGGTCAAAGGAATATATGTTCTTCCTACTCCAAAAGTGGCGCTTGAGGTAGTTGGTTTTATACCAACACTGACCAAATATTTTCCTGGAGGAATACCATAAATACGATAGATACCACGATCATCAGTGCGTACTAGAAAGGGGTTAACAGGATAGAGGGGTGTCTTTTTACCATCTGATTCAATTCGTTGTAGCTTGATCGAAGTATTGCCGATGGGTTTATTATCAAAACTTAAGATATGGCCAGTAATTACACCACCGCTCTTAAGAGAGAAGTCAATACCAGTAATCTCATCACCTTTGGCCAAAGTTACTGCTGTACCACCTCTGAGAGAACCAGGTTCTGAAGTGAAAGTAAAACCTGACGTCAGTGGAATTACAAAGTAATTGCCTTCTTTTGGTAATGTAACTTTATATTGGCCCTCAATATCGGTTTCAACTTTAGCCACTCGCCCATTACGGGTATTCAAGCTACCTTGTAAGACTAGAATCTGTGCCCCCGGTATACTCCCACCATTTATTGTTACCTTACCAGAAATAGTGCCACCATCCTGTGCTAAGCCCGTGAGAAAAGTAGTGCATAGCAATACAAAAAAGCCTATTGCTCGTATGAAGTAATTCATAAGTCTCCATTCAATATTTATTAATAAAGCTTAAATATGCTGTAATAAAATAAAATTGAGAGAAATTTAGCCTTATCCTAGAATTTTAACTAAATGCTATTATTAGTAATTTAGATAGAGAATTATTAATAGAGGTAAATAGGATGCACTTGCATTTGCATTTCATATACATAGCCTCCTGCAACCAAGATACCTGTTTATAATGAGTATAGAATAAACACATATCGTTTAGCTTTTACCGGTTTAATGCTATCACAAGTAAGATATTTTTACATAAACTGTAGTAGTCAAATAGATGGGTATCACCTATTTGACTACCTGAATCCTAAAACAGTTTTTGGTACTTAGAGAATTTAATTACACTCTTGTGCAGTACATGGCGATCTAATGCTTCTTTACCTGGCCTTTATTCTGGTAATCCTACTAGACGTACTCATCTTCCCACTGCTGAACGCTTATTTAAGGCTTTTCGTGGTATTTTTCTTTCTATCATTTTTTTATCTGGCAAAACTATTTATCAACTTTCTCCTCTTTCTGCTCTTCAATCTCAAATCATTTCCCTTTTGGGTCTTCCTCTTTCTATTTATGGTGTTCTGATTTCTGATATACCTTTTTCTTTCCCATAACTGTTTTCTAAATGAACGAAAGATCAGTACTAAGACCCAGCGCTTGTGTGCTTAATTTATTTTTTGCTAAAAGGTAGTGTTATTAAGTCTTTCATTCCTAAAACTAAGTCATTATGCCGTTTTCCATTACTAGCTAAAATTCCATTAAAAGTCCTTTGTTCTTTGTTTTGGTAATCAATTGGCTGACCAGTAAAATCAGTTACAACACCGCCTGCGCCAGTTAATATTGCTTCTGGGGCGCAGATGTCCCAAATTTTGTATCCTGCTGAAGCACTAGCCATTAACTCTGCTTTTGCTTGGGAGATCAGGCCAATTTTAATTCCACCACTACCAGAAATAATCTCATTAGTAATATTAAACTTAGCAAAAACTTGATCTAGTAAAGCACTACGATGTGAGCGGCTAACTACGGCACGCATAGCTTGAAAATCTACTCTGTCAGATACTTGCAAAGTGCTTTCCACTCCATTATCAAGCATAAAAGATTTGGTTCTATCACCCCACCAAAGGCGATTTTCTGTAGGTTGAAAGACTGCTCCTACCACAGGTTTACCCACTTCAACCAAACCAATCATTACAGAAAACTCACCGTTATGAGCCAAAAACTCTTTTGTCCCATCTAGTGGGTCAACAAGCCAAAACCGTTTAGCCGTAAGGCGTTTAGGGTTGTCGGCTCTTTCTTCAGAAATAATTAGATCTTCAGGAAAGGCTTTTTGTAGGTTTTCTATAATAAAATTATTTGCAGCATGATCGGCTTCTGTAACTGGCTCATCTCCTGATTTCATAGTTACAGAGACATTTTTTGAGTAGTACTCTAAAATAATTTGTCCTGCTTTTAATGCAATCTGTTTTGCTACTTCTTTTTCTTGTACGTAGGTTTCCATATAACTATTGTCCTAACAATTGATTAAATAAACTAAGTCGGTTTTGTTACATTTTTTAGCTCTAAAGTTATTTTTTATCATAATTTATTAACAAACCCAAACAAGATCAAACTGTATTAATAGCAAGGGAATTTGCTATAATGGCTGTAGTTACTAGAAAATAAAGGGTTAAATTCTGGCGGGAGACAAAAAAATGTATCCACTAATTAGTTTTAATCACACACTAATGCCTGCCCAAGAAGTTAATATTAGCCCTATAAATGCAGGGTTAATACATGGTTATGGTGTCTTTACCACTTTACGTATTTATAACGGCGTTCCTTTTCAATTTAAGGAACATTGGACACGTTTAGAAATGCATGCTCATACAGTAAAACTAGATTTAGATGAAGATATTGAGACACCTGTTCATGCAGACTTAATTTCCCTAATAGATGCTAATAAAATTATAGAAGGCAAAGCCCGTATCACATTACTAGAACGGCAAAGCCCTTTTTGGCAACTAGGAGAAAAAAAGTCTGGTATAGATATATTAATTTTTACTGCTGATTTACAACCTAAGTCTATTGAACTTAACTTAACGATCTCGCCTTACAGAGTGCTTTCTAGTCCTTTGAGCGGAGTTAAGACCAATGACTATATACCACAGTTCTTAATGCTTGATGAGGCAAGACGCAGAGGTTTTGACGACGCAGTTATACTTAATGAGCGCGGAGAGGTTTGTGAAGTGACAACGGCAAATATTTTTTGGGTACGCCATAGGGTGCTCTACACGCCTACACCTTCAACAGGATGCTTGACAGGTACTACAAGTGGTTTAGTTAGAAAACTTGCTAGAGAACTAAAAATAGAAAGCACCACAGGAGCTTTTCATGCTGAGCATTTGTTATCAGCCGAAGAATGTTTTGTCACTTCTTCTACAAGGGAACTTGTTAGGGTTAAAAGCTTGAATCATAAGCAGTTTGATGCAATGCCAAACTCTATTTTTGAAAGGCTAACATTGGCTTTTAAGAAATATGTTCATAAAGTAACCTATCCTAGGTAGAGATATAGTAAATACAGTGTAAATCATTGATTCTAAAAAAATTTAAGTCTTTAATGCCCTATTAAGGGCATTTGACAATAGCCCAGTGATTTATCTCTGGGCGTTAATTAAAATAGGTACATCCAAGTTTTTTATAACCTAGATGTACCCAAAATGATAAGGTGCCTTTACTCAAAAGCCTAGTTTATTGAAATACTAGGCTAGTATTGATTCCTGTAGATGTGGTAATAATTATTTGATTGCCAGTTTTACGTAAGTTAAGCTGTTTGGTTTTACCTGTTAAAGTAAGTTGATCGTTACTTTGACTTGCCATTTGTTTAGTAACATTTTGACCATTAATAGTAACAGTTACACCACTATTACCAAAACCACCACCTTTAACAGTTAGTGTAGGTTTTTGATAATTAACATTGTTGATAAATACATCACTAGAGGTTTTAACTTTGTCAGATAGTTTTAACAGCCTGACAGCATAAGTGTCAGTAAATAAATAACCACTTTCTGTAACAAGAAGGTTTTCATTTTTATCTAAACTCAATTGAGAAACATTGTTAACAGAAGCAGAAGTAGTAACTAATGTATCAGTAGGGCTAGAAGCTAAGACACTAATATTGCCTGTTTTAGCATCCACACGCCAAATTCGGCTTTCAGTAGTTGGAAAAACAAAAAGAACATTAGATGGAATAAACCTAGAAGAGCTAATAAACAAGTCGCCAGAACTATTAACAACAATATCAGTTATACGGCCTAATCCGGCACTAGTAGCAGGGCCATTTTCACCTGTAAATGTTGTATTATTACTACCTGCTACAGTAGTAATGATCCCTGTACGAGTGTCAATACGACGAACTCTATCTGTGCCGACATTACCTATTAAAAGCTCACTGTCAACAACAAAAATGTTACCCTCTGAGCCAATAGTTAAATCGGTAAACAGTCCTGTAGCGTTAATGGCAGGCCCACCATCACCAGCAGAATTAGTTTTACCATTACCAGCAATAGTAGTGATAATTTTAGTATTAGCATCAACGCGACGAACCCTAGAATCGGCAGAAATAAATAGATTGCCTTGACGGTCAAAAACCACATCTCTAACATTTCCTAGCCCAGCATTTTTAGCTTGCCCGCCATCACCGCTAGAACCATCATCATCGCTATTACCAGCAAATGTGCTAATAATATTAGAAAAGGTATCAACACGACGAACATTTTCATTAATATTATCCCCAATATAAAGATTATTTAGGAAATCTAATACAATAGACCCAGGAAAAAAAGCAACCTCAGGAGAATTAGCGTTTTTACCATCTCCTGCATTTGGGCTAAAGAGTGATTTTGGCCCACCCCCTGCAATGGTAGTAATTAAACCACTACTGCCATCTATTTTCCTTACATAATTATTCCTTATATCATTTACAAAAATATCACCTGAAATATTACTAACTGCATTGGTAACCTCTCCAAGGTTTGATGTTATAGCAGGTGACCCATCTTCTGTAAAGTTTACAGTTCTTGTACCAGCAATTAGTTTAATTTCACCTTGTGGACTTGAGGAAAGACGCTCAACAATTCTGCCATCAAGAATAAAAGCGATATTGCCAGAATTATTAACCGTAAGGCAATTAGTCACAATGCCGTTTTCTGTTACTGGTAATAGGTTAATTAACCCGGTTTTGGCGTCTATTTTAACTAAGCCTTTTGAATCACGAAAAACCAAGTTATTATCTTTATCAAAATTCACATTAAGAGGAGATAATGCTACAGATGTTGCAGGTTTACCATCTATTGGTGTTCGGTCAAAAAACCCTTCGTTGCCATTACCAGCAACAGTAGTAATAATGCCTGTACTAGAGTCAACACGCCTAATTTTAGTACCAGCGTCTAGAATAAAAAGATTTCCTAAAGTATCTACAGCTATATCTGTTGGGGCAATACTTGCATTAGTAGCAAGTCCACCATCACCAGAAGATCCTGCCACTCCATTACCAGCAACTCTAGTAATAATGCCAGTTTTACTATCTACTTTTCTTATTGTGCGATTTTTGAGGGATCCTGAAAGTAGGAAAGGGTTGTTATTTTGATCTAGTGCTATAGAGCTAACAAATTCTCCTAAAGATGCGTCTATTGCTAAGCCACCATCCCCACTAGCAGTGCCAGGTTTACCACCTGCAAAAGTTTTAATAGTTTTAGTTACAGGATCTACTCGCTTTACACTAGTAGTCTGTAGATCGGAAATAAACATTGAGCCATCTGAGCTTATAGCTATAGTATCAGGTCTAATTCTAGACACTATTGCTAAATCACCTTCTTTAGTAGAATCGCCAAGACCTACAACTGTGTTAATGATACCAGTTTTAGCATCAATACGTCGTACTTGTCCTTCTTGGCTTATCACAATAAAAAGATTGCCCTCTTTATCATAAACAATAAATTCAGGCCCTGAATTAAAACTAAAATCAACTTTAGTTG